>NZ_JBWJVQ010000238.1:0-57237 GCF_056339875.1 Blautia sp. ZXY-1-C6 | reverse complement strand
TATTTTATCATGTTGTTTTTGATTTGTCAAGAACTTTTTTAAGTTTTTTCAAATCTTTTTTTCAACCGATTTACTGTTTGTTGACAGCTTGTTTACTTTATCATAGTTTCAAATGTTTGTCAACATCTTTTTTTATTTATTTTTTGTTTTCCAAAAAATAAAAACGGAGAAGGAGGGATTTGAACCCTCGCGCCGCGTTAGCGACCTATACCCTTAGCAGGGGCACCTCTTCGGCCTCTTGAGTACTTCTCCAGACTCCGAACTAATAGTTCAATATTAAATTCGAATGCACTTTGGAATCTCCCGAAGCGCATTTGTAATTATATGTAAAAAAACCTGTTTTGTCAACAGGTTTTTTTACTTTTTTTCATATTTTTTATTTTTACCCTAAAATCCGGTTTCAGGACTTGCAAATTTCATACTTCCATCAAGAAGTATACTGTGTTATTGTCGCTTCGATACGTTTTTTTACCTCTGCTGCAATCTCTGTTGTTTTCATATCTTTATACTCATCATAGTATATGGGTTCCAGAAAATGTACCTGCACTGTAAGTTTTTTGACAGATCCCGTATCAAACGCTTTATAAGAATCAATCAGTGCTACGGGTACGATCGGACATTTTGATTTCGTTGCAGCTTTAAAACTTCCACCTTTAAATTCCTGCGGATGATTGCCGTCTTTGCTTCTGGTTCCCTCGGCAAAAATCAGATAGTTTCTTCCTGCCTTTACTTCTTTGATAACATTAATGATTACCTGCATAGATTGTTTGACATCATCACGGTCAATCATAAACGCTTTCATGCATGCAAATACCTGCTTCAGAAATGGTACGTTTGTCAGCTCTTTTTTTGCCACTATCGAGAAAGGTACCGGACACACCTGTATGATTGCAAGTACATCAAATAATCCCTGATGATTGGGAAAGAAAATAAACCCATTTTCTTTTGGAATATTTTCCATACCATGACCGTCAATTACCAGATTACCGCCTTTCACTGCTCTGTTATCTACATATTTAAGAAGCTGATATCTCTGTTCTTCACTGTAACGTTCTGCATGCGATGCATACCAGCATAACTTAAACCATCCATATGGAACAAAAAAGAGATTTCTAAATACCATCAGTAATATTCTTTTCATTTTTTTGCCCTCGATATATTACACTCCTGCTTTTTCCGAAATTTTGTCTTCATATCCCGGATTTTTCTTGATAAATGTTTCATATGCTTTGGTATACGTCTTGTAAGCATCTGTCTTCATAAATTGGACATATGCTGTAGCCGCCTGAGTTTTCATATCATCTGTAATCTGTGATGGTGCCATGATATAATAAGTTTTATCCTGTTTACCAACCATATAAGTTCCAACACATGGATATTCCTGATCATCCTCCAGAATCAGATTGTAGGTTATGTATACATAACTGTACTTGTCATTTTCAGAAAGGATCTCACAATCCTGAACAGATACTTTCTTAGGATTATGTGCCGCAAAATATTTGAGTGTTGCTGTAATCTCTGTCTGAAGATCTGCTTCTGTATTATCTACCTGGTTATAGCACTCCTTCACTTTCTTTTCTTTCCCGTCAGTATAGGACTGAATCAATTCCTCTGTTACTTTTTCCGGTGATTTATGACTCACTCCCCCGCATCCTGCCACACAGAGTGTCAGTAATACCAACACTCCGGCTGCAAGATATCTGTACCATTTCTTCATGGTTATTCCTCTTCCCCTCTGTTCTCATCCTGTGTCTCCTGATCTGTCGGCTGATCAGATTCTTCTGTTTCTGCACTGTCCGTAATTTCCACTGCTGCCTGCTGTGCATTTGTATCTTTTTCTTCCTTATCTCTCACTTTAGCTACACTGGCTACAGTGACACCCTCTGTAAGATTGATCAGTTTTACACCTGATGTAATTCTTCCAAGAATGGAAATATCAGCGCAGGCGATTCTGATGATAATACCTTCCGTAGTGATCAGCATTACTTCATTATCTTCATTTACAGCTCTTGCTCCGATTACATCACCGGTTTTCTCGGTAATCTTATAACATTTTACACCTTTACCGCCACGATTCTGACAGGTAAATTCACCCATAGAAGTACGTTTACCCATACCATTTGCAGAAACTATCAGCAGGCAATCTCCCTGAGAATTCAGCTGCATTGCTACCACTTCGTCTCCGTCATCGATATTCATACCGCGTACGCCCATAGAAGTTCTGCCTGTACTTCTTACATCTGTTTCTTTAAAACGGATACACATACCATCTTTTGTAACAAGTATTATATCCTTCTTATCATCTGTAAGCTTAACCTCGATCAGTTCATCATCATCACGCAATGTGATAGCTGCCAGTCCGTTTTTACGCACATTCGCATATTCTTTAATCGGTGTTTTCTTTACCAGGCCATTCTTCGTAGCCATCATCAGATAATGACCATCTTCAAATTTGCGAAGCGGGATTACTGCAGTGATGCATTCCCCCGGCATAAGCTGTAACAGATTAATAATCGCAGTTCCTCTTGCAGTACGTCCTGCCTCCGGAATCTCATATGCCTTCAGACGATATACCCTTCCTGTATTTGTAAAGAACATCAGATAATGATGGGTAGTTGTCATCAGAAGTTCTTCAATGTAGTCATCCTCAAGAGTCTGCATTCCCTTGATTCCTCTTCCACCTCTGTTCTGGCTTCTGAAATTATCTACTGTCATTCTCTTAATATATCCAAGTTTGGTCATTGTGATCACTGTATTCTCTCTCGGAATCAGATCCTCTGTAGAAATATCGTATACATCATATCCGATAGAAGTCTTTCTGTCGTCTCCGTATTTCTCTGCAATTGCAAGAATTTCTTCACGAATCACGCGAAGAAGAAGACTTCTGTCCGCAAGGATAGCCTCGTATTTACGGATTTTTTCCATTAAATCAGCATACTCTGCTTCCAGCTTCTCTCTTTCCAGACCTGTCAGAGCACGCAGACGCATATCTACGATTGCCTGTGCCTGAACATCTGTCAGTTCAAAGCGGTCCATTAACTCCTGTTTTGCGATCTGCACATTCTGCGAAGCTCTGATAATACGGATCACCTCATCAATATTATCCAGTGCTTTTAACAGACCTTCTAAAATGTGAGCTCGCTCTCTTGCTTTATTCAGGTCATATTTCGTTCTTCTGGTCACTACATCTTCCTGATGAGCCAGATAATATTCCAGCATCTGTTTCAGGTTTAATACCTTCGGTTCCAGACTTCCGTTATTCGGAATAAGTGAAAGCATATTTACGCCAAAAGTATCCTGTAACTGCGTATGCTTATACAGTAAATTCAAAACTACATTTGCATTTGCATCCTTGCGCAGATCAATACAGATTCTCATTCCCTCACGACTGGAATGGTCATTCAGGTCTGTGATTCCGTCAATCTTTTTATCTCTTACAAGTTCTGCAATCTTTGAGATCAGACGCGCTTTATTTACCAGATACGGAAGCTCTGTGACAATAATTCTGGACTTTCCGTTTGGAAGAGTCTCAATATTTGTCACTGCACGTACACGAATCTTACCACGACCTGTTCTGTATGCTTCTTCAATCCCTCTTCTTCCAAGAATCGTCGCACCTGTAGGAAAATCAGGACCTTTTACAATATCCAGAATCTCTTCCATAGTCGTTTCGCGTTGTTCTTCAATGATATTGTCTATAATCTTGACAACAGCATCCACAACCTCTCTCAGATTATGAGGAGGGATATTGGTAGCCATACCTACTGCAATACCTGAAGTTCCGTTCACCAGAAGATTCGGATAACGGGACGGCAGTACAACCGGCTCTCTCTCTGTTTCATCAAAGTTTGGCTGGAAGTCAACAGTATCTTTGTTAATATCTGCCAGCATTTCCATGGAAATCTTACTTAGACGTGCCTCAGTGTATCGCATGGCCGCTGCCCCGTCACCATCTACGGAACCAAAGTTTCCATGTCCGTCTACCAGCGGATATCTGGTAGACCATTCCTGTGCCATATTTACAAGTGCTCCATAAATAGAACTGTCACCATGTGGATGATATTTACCCATTGTATCACCGACAATACGCGCACATTTACGATGCGGTTTGTCAGGACCATTATTCAGTTCTATCATGGAATACAATACACGTCGCTGAACCGGTTTCAGACCATCTCTTACATCAGGCAGTGCTCTGGAAGCGATAACGCTCATGGCATAGTCAATATAAGAGTCCTTCATGGTCTTTTCCAGATCCACCTCGTGGACTTTGTCAAAAATATTATCTTCCATTTATCTATTCTCCCTATTATCAGATATCCAGATTCTTTACAAATCTTGCATTCTCTTCAATAAATTCACGTCTCGGCTCTACCTTGTCACCCATCAGTGTAGTAAATGTAAGGTCAATCTCAGAAGTCGCAGCCTCATCCATGGTAACCTTAAGCAGGATTCGTTTCTCAGGATCCATCGTCGTCTCCCAAAGCTGGTCTGCATCCATCTCTCCAAGACCTTTATAACGCTGGATCTTGTTATTTCCGTCACGTCCGATTTCTGTCAGAATCTGATTCAGTTCATCATCGTCGTATGCATACCATACTTTCTTGTTCTTCTCCACCTTGTATAATGGCGGCTGTGCAAGATACACATATCCCTGTTTGATAAGCTCAGGCATAAAACGATACAGGAAAGTCAGCAGAAGGGTTGCGATGTGCGCACCATCGACATCGGCATCAGTCATAATAATAATCTTATGATAACGAAGTTTACTGATATCAAAATCTTCATGAATTCCTGTTCCGAAAGCTGTGATCATAGCTTTGATCTCTGCATTTGCATAAATCTTATCCAGACGTGCTTTCTCTACATTCAGGATCTTACCTCTCAGTGGAAGGATAGCCTGTGTTACACGATTTCTGGCTGTTTTTGCAGAGCCACCGGCGGAATCTCCCTCTACAATGTAGATTTCACAGTTCTCAGGATTCTTATCTGAACAGTCTGCAAGCTTTCCAGGAAGTGACATATTATCAAGTGCTGATTTTCTTCTGGTCAGATCACGAGCCTTACGTGCAGCCTCACGTGCTCTCTGTGCAAGAACTGATTTCTCTACTGTAGTTTTCGCTACTGTTGGATTCTGCTCAAGGAAAATCTCAAGCTGCTTGCTCACCACGCTGTCAACAGCCCCTCTTGCTTCACTGTTTCCAAGCTTCTGTTTTGTCTGACCTTCAAACTGAGGATTCTCAATCTTAACACTGACGATTGCAGTCAGACCTTCGCGGATATCATCGCCACTCAAATTGGGTTCACTGTCTTTAAGCAGCTTGTTCTTTCTGGCATAATCATTGAACGTCTTTGTCAGGGCATTTCTGAAACCTACAATATGAGTACCACCCTCAGGTGTATTAATATTATTTACAAATCCATAGCAGTTCTCTGTATAAGAGTCATTGTGCTGCATGGCAACCTCTACAGACACACCGTTCTGCTGTCCTTCGCAGTAAATGATTTCCGGGTAAAGCGCTTCCTTGCTTCTGTTCAGATAGCTTACAAATTCACGGATACCACCTTCATAATGGAAAACTTTCTCTCTTTCCATTCCTTCTCTGGTATCTTTAAGAGAAATCTTCAATCCCTTTGTCAGGAATGCCATCTCTCTCAAACGCTGTTTCAGAATGTCATAATCATATACTGTTTCCTCAAATATTTCTTTATCCGGAAGGAAGACAACTGTTGTTCCGGTCTTATCCGGTTGGCAGTCTCCCACAACCTTCAGAGGATACATAGTTTTACCGCGTTCATATCTCTGCTGATAAATCTTACCTTCATGATAGATCCTTACTTCAAGCCATGTGGAAAGTGCATTTACTACAGACGCACCTACTCCGTGAAGACCACCGGATACCTTGTACCCTCCGCCTCCAAATTTACCGCCGGCATGAAGAATGGTAAATACTACTTCTACAGCAGGAATCCCTGCTTTATGATTGATTCCTACCGGAATACCACGTCCGTTATCTACAACTGTGATAGAGTTGTCCGGATTAATAACTACCTGAATCTCTGTACAAAATCCTGCCAGTGCTTCATCAACCGCGTTATCTACAATCTCATAAACCAGATGATGAAGACCTCTGCCGGATGTACTTCCGATATACATACCTGGTCTCTTTCGTACGGCTTCCAAACCTTCCAGAATCTGGATTTGATCCGCTCCGTATTCTGTATTTTCTCCGCCCATTTCTTTCCTCCTGTTATATATACTTATCACCAGAATATATCTGAAAACCCCTGCGTGAAAATTATAGACAGGTTTTCAAATATATTCTGGTATCTGGACATAATAATACAAATTTATTATAGCACAAAAGCCCGTTCCTTGCCACAGCCTGAATAAAAAAGAATCCCCGAAAACGGGAATTCTTCTGTATGTTAATCTTATTCTTCGGTTTTATTGATGAGGTACTGATAGACATCTCTCTTCGTCATTCCTCTGTCATTTGCTACCATTTTCATAGCTTCTTTTCTTGAATGTCCCTGATTTTCATAGATTTCCATGTGTTCTTCTATGGTAATTTTTTCCCAGGATGCCTTCTGTTCCTCTTCCATCTCCTGTCTGCTTCTGCCTTCAATCACCAGCACGCACTCTCCAAGCGGCTTCTCTGTCTGATAATAGAGGATCAGCTCCTCGATAGTCGTATGGAATGCAGTCTCATGTCTTTTCGTCAGTTCCCTGCAAAGAGTCATTCTGCGATTTCCGAGAGTTTCCTTCAATTCCTCCAGAGTTCTTATCAGTCTGTGAGGAGCCTCATAGAGAATGATAGTTCTCGTTTCATTCTTCAGTTCTTCCAGAATCAGTTTTCTTTCTTTTTTATCTGCCGGAAGAAATGCTTCAAAAGCGAATCTTCTGGTTGGAAGTCCGGACAGAGTCAGGGCAGTGATACAGGCAGCAGGTCCCGGAAGAGAAGTTACTTCAATCCCCGCTTCATAACACATTGCCGCAAGCTCCTCTCCCGGATCTGAAATCCCCGGAGTTCCCGCATCTGTGATCAGTGCAATATTCTGCCCTTCCTGCATTTTACTGATCAGAACATATGCCTTATCAATTTTGTTGTACTCATGATAACTGGTCATAGGTGTTTTTATATCAAAATGGTTCAACAGTTTAATACTGTTTCTGGTATCCTCTGCTGCAATAAGATCCACTTCTTTCAATGTTCGAAGTACCCGGAGTGTAATATCCTCCAGATTTCCTATGGGTGTTGCACATAAATACAATTTACCACTCATAATTTGTTTCCTCTCATATTACTTTGCAAATAAAATTCGGTTAAATCATATCATAAATCTTCAGTATATTTTCTGTATAGACTCCCGGCTCTTTATATACGATCAGAGGAGGTTCCACTGTAACTCTGGAATTTCCTCCCTTTAATGCCTCGATCAGAACCATGTTTGGTTCTCTGTCTATGTATGGATATACAAGCTGCATCCTTTTCGGTTCCAGACGATACTTTGTGAGAACATTCATAATCTCAGCCAGTCTGAACGGTCTGTGAACCATATAAAATCTTCCACGTTCTTTCAGAACCTTTGATGCCTGGCTCACCACATCCTCCAGATTACAGAGTACTTCATGTCTGGCAATTGCTTTTGGCATATCCGAATTGCGAAGTCCATGCTGTCCGATCATATAAGGCGGATTACTTGTCACTACATCAAAAGAAGCTGCCCCAAAAATATCAGCAGCCTCCTTAATATCACCCCGTACGATCTCAACATCGTCCTCCAGATGATTATATCTGACACTGCGTCCGGCCATATCTGCACACTCTTTCTGAATCTCAAGACCTGTAAAGTGTTTCCCATTTGTTTTGGTTTTAAGCAGGATCGGGATAATTCCCGTTCCTGTTCCCAGATCCAGAGCAGTCTCACCCTTTTTTACTTTTGCAAAGCCGGAAAGAAGAACTGCATCCATCCCAAAACAGAATTTATCCGGATCCTGTATCACATAATATCCGTTCTGAAGATCATCTATACGTTCATTATCTTTTACCAGCTGATCAGTCATTTAATTTGGAATCTCCTTTTTTATCTTCCAGATTTCCAAGTTCTTTTAATTCTTTTTCAGAGACTTTGACTTTCTTCTTTCTCGGTCTGAATTTCAGGTCATCTACCGGAAATTCCTGAATTTCTTTCTCGTCATTGATCTCTACAATTACCTTTACACGTTGACGAAGCACGTTTACACTGTGTACAGTTCCGGTAAGCCCATCCGGAGTTGTAACTGTATCTCCCAGTCCCGGAAGCTTTTTATTCAGCTCTTCATATGTTTCCTGCTCGTTCTTCAGGCAGCACATCAGTCTTCCGCACACACCGGAAATCTTTGTCTGGTTAAGGGACAGATTCTGCTCTTTTGCCATCTTTATGGATACAGGTGCAAACTCAGACAGATATGTGTGGCAGCACAGACATCTTCCGCAGATACCGATTCCTCCCAGAATCTTTGTCTCATCGCGAACACCAATCTGGCGAAGTTCGATACGCGTTTTAAAAATTGCTGCCAGATCTTTTACCAACTGGCGGAAATCAATTCTGCCGTCAGCAGTGAAATAAAACAGCACTTTATTATTATCAAATGTATACTCTGCATCTATCAGTTTCATTTCCAGACCATGTTCACGAATCTTCTTCTGACAGATTTTAAATGCCTCTCTCTCTCTGACTCTGTTCTGTGCCTCTCTCTCGTCGTCCTCCTTTGTTGCCACACGAAGAACTTCTTTGAGAGGGTGAACAACATCTTCCTCATCTACTTCTCTTGGTGCAAGTACGACTTTCCCGTATTCAATTCCCCGGGCTGTCTCCACGATCACGTGATCGCCTGTTTTAATTTCATAATCTTTAGGACTGAAATAATAAATCTTGCCTACATTACGAAATCTCACGCCTACTACTTTTGTCATTCTATTTCTCCCTGATCGTCAGGAACAGCAATTCAAATGCCAGATCAAAATTAACATTTGCTTTCAGACGTACCTTTGTCTTCTGAATAGAATCCAGAATGTTCTCCAGATTCTCGTAGGAACGCTGCTTTGCCTGTTCTCTGATAAAATTAATTTCCTGTTTAAATACCAGATTGTCAATCTCCTGTGTTGCCTTAAACATCAGGACATCTCTGAACCAGAACTGGAAAATATCCAGATAATCGTTGATATTCTGTTTGTCCTCAGAAAGACTCTTAATCGCATCTGACAGTTCATAAACTTCCATGGTGTTTGCATATTTAAGAATCCTCAGTGCATTCTGAGTCATCTCTGCAAACTCCTGAGAAGTAGCTGCTTCTTTTGCCCTTCCAATACTGCCCTGTGCAAAGGATGCGTCAATCTCCGCCTGGTAATCCGGAACATGAAGATGCTCCATCAGATATTTCTTTACAAGACCGTCATCCACTACCTTCAGATCAAGACGAACACATCTTGACTGAATAGTCGGCAGCAGTCCCCCGATATTATTAGTCAGCAAAAGAATCACTGCATATTCCGGCGGCTCTTCAATTGTTTTAAGAAGAGCATTCTGTGCCTGTGGTGTCATAAGATCTGCATCTGCAATAATATAAATCTTGTAAGGACTGTAATATGGTCTGATATCTATATCATTGATCACCTGATCTCTGATCTCGTCAATTGTGATCGTTCCAGGTTTCTCATGACTGACCATAATAATGTCCGGATGATTCTTACCCATCGCCTTTTTGCAGGAGTCGCATTTCTGGCAGGGTTCTGTACCTCCGGCCTCACACTGAAGTGTTGACGCAAAAGTCCCTGCGAGGAGCTTCTTACCAGAACCTGGTTCGCCGGTAAAAATATAAGAATGCGATATTTTTCCTGATTCTATTGCATTTTTTAAATGTCCGATAATCTCTTCGTGTCCGATAATATTGTTAAATCCCATCATAAGAATCACCTCACCAGTCCGTTTTGTAAGATATTATACCATAAAAGAAGAACTATTGCACAGACTTTATATAATTTGCGATTTCTTTCACACAGTCATCAAGATTTATATTCTGAAAACGTTTCTCTATCCCTGCGTTCAGAATATTTTCCTCTGAAAAATCCGACTGATCTGCAATAAATCTTCTACACATTTCCTCATATCTTGGATTTTCCTGTTCTCTCTCTCTATTAAGAGCACGACTCAGTCTTTCTCCATCTTCTACCTGGACATAAACAGGACAGACTGCATCTTCCCCATAGTATTTACGCATCTTTTTAAATGACTCCAGAGTACCGATTCCCAGATAATCGGAATCTGCAAGGTTCACCTGACCATCATCTGCAGTGAAATAAGTCCATATCCCATAAACCGTATGATATGCTCTCTCCTCGATAAGATTTCCGTTTTTTCTGAATTCTTCCAGTTTTCCGTCATCTACAAAATAATAATTTTTTCCATCCTGCTCTCCTACCCTGATCGGGCGGGTTGTATACAGAATAAGTGTTTTCAGATTCAATTCTTTATGTGCGGCCAGAAGTGAATAGATTCTGTCTTTTCCGGATGCACTCTTTCCCATGATGTAAAAAATCTTTCCCATATCTGTTATGTTATTCCTTTGCCGGACTGTATTCTTCCTGTCCAATTTCATTTCGGGCAGCTACGCAGATTGTTTCAGCAGATGTATCACTGAGTCCCTGTACTTCCAGCCCCTGTTCCATGTATCTTCTCACATTTCTTACAAATTGTCCAGTTATCTGCTCTCCCGGCACAATAATCGGAATTCCGGGCGGATACAGATAAGCAAACTCTGCACTGACTTTGCCAACACTTTCTTTCAGAGAATATCGCCTTTGCTGCGCATCCACTGCCTGAGAAATTGTCATAAGCTGTGTCATTCTCGCATGAGAAGTATGATACTGCGATTCCTCCGACTCATCTGTTTGCTGTATCTCTGCATCAATCTCTTCAATTGCAGTACACAGTCTCTCAAATCCCTCTTCTGTATCTCCCACTGCTGCAATTCCAAGAACATATTTCTCAGCCGCCATTTCCATTTCAATATGATATCTGTCACGAAGTATCTGATGGAGAAGGCGTCCGTTAACAGAAGTTCCGACTGTGGAGAACAACAGCTTGGATCTGTCAAAATCATAGATTCCACTGCCTTCGATCATAGAACCTTCGATCAGTTTTATTTTTTCACACTTTGAAAGACGCTGTCTGGCCTTCTCCAGATTGAAGGTAAATTCACGAAACATTTGCTGCCCGTCTTTTCTCAGTTTATCCATACATGCATCCATACTCGCCATCAGAATATACGACGGACTGCTGGTCTGGTAAATCCCCATAAATCTCTTTATCTTTTCCACATCTGCCATATCACTGCATATATGAAGCACCGCCGTCTGAGTCATAGATGGCAGCGTTTTATGGAAACTCTGTATTACAATGTCAGCTCCCAGATCAGCAGCAGACACCGGAAAATATTTAGAATAATGAAGATGTGCACCATGTGCTTCATCCACAATAAGAGGAATCTTATGTCTGTGTACAACTTCTGCAATTGTCTTTATATCAGACACAACGCCGTCATATGTAGGCGAAGTAAGCAGAAAAGCCTGCACATCCGTATTTTCTTCCAGATATCTTTCCACACGTTCAGGAGAAATTCCTCCGTTTATCCCCAGTCTCTGATCTTCATGTGGATAAATATAGACCGGCTGAAGCTCACGTAAATACAATGCATGGTAAACAGCCTTGTGACAGTTCCTCGCGACAAGTATCTTCCCACCTTTATTTACACTTGCACTGACTGCTGCCAGAAGAGCCGCCGTACTTCCATTTACACTGAAGAAACATTTCTTTGTCCCATAAATCTGAGCTGCATATTCCTGTGCTTCTTTCAAAATCCCTTCCGCATGATGAAGATTGTCAAATCCTGAAATCTCTGTAATATCTCTCTCAAAAAGAAAGTCATCTGCTGAAGATGCCCTGTTTCTCTTATGCCCCGGCATGTGAAACGGATAATAGTCAGACTGCCCATAGCTTTCTAATTTTTTATATAATCTTTCCATTTTTTTCCTTTTTATACTATTGTGCCAACAAGTTGATTTCTCGAACAATCTTGCGTTCCAAATTTCCCACTGATTATTGCCTTTTCGTGCCTGAAATATGGAACTTCCCTGATTCAGTTAAACTTTAAATCTGTATCCTACGCCCCAGATTGTTTCAATATACTGAGGTTTTGCAGTATTAAATTCAATTTTCTCCCGGATCTTCTTGATATGGACAGTGACTGTTGCAATATCTCCCACAGATTCCATATCCCAGATTTCCCGGAACAACTCTTCCTTGGTAAACACTCTGTTCGGATTCTCTGCAAGGAAAGTAAGCAGATCATATTCCTTGGAAGTAAATGTTTTCTCCTCTCCGTTTACCCATACGCGGCGTGCAGTCTTATCAATCTTGATCCCGCGGATCTCCACAATATCATTTTTGCGTACATTGGAACCGATCAGACGATTATATCTGTCCATATGTGCCTTGACTCTGGCTACCAGTTCACTTGGACTGAATGGTTTTGTCATGTAATCATCTGCCCCCAGTCCCAGACCTCTGATTTTATCTATGTCATCTTTCTTTGCAGATACCATGATGATAGGAGTATTTTTTTCCTGTCTTACCTGCCTGCAGATATCAAAGCCATCCACTTCCGGAAGCATCAGATCCAGAATAATCAGGTCAAACTCCTCATTCAGCGCACGCGTCAATCCGGTGTCTCCTCTGTTGCAGATTTCAACTTCAAATCCGGAAAGCTCCAGATAATCCTTCTCCAGATCTGCAATTGCCTCTTCATCTTCTATAATTAAAATTCTGCTCATTTCATTGGTACCTCCTGATACTTTCTAAGTACAAAATACATGATTGTGCCGATTCCAAGCCTGCTGGTTGCCCAGACCTTTCCTCCATGATCCTCCAGGATCTTTTTTACAATGGAAAGACCGATTCCGCTTCCTCCCTTGGATGAATTTCTCGACACGTCTGTTCTGTAAAAACGATCAAAAATAGACGGCAGATCCTTTGCTGCAATTCCCTTTCCATTATCTTCAATTTCAACCTGAATAAAATCTCCCACATCCTTTATGCGAATCTGGATGATACCTTTGGGTTTATCCATATATTTGATAGCATTGCTGATAATGTTATGAATAACACGCCGAATCTGTTCTCCATCTGCGATCACCTGCACATTATCCTCAACATAATTGGCATATACCAGTTCAATTCCTCTCGTTTCCAGTTCCAGTCCTACTTCTTCTGCGCAATCACTGAAATAATCTTCTACATTCAGTTTACTGAAAGTATATGGAATTCTGTTGGTATCAATCTTTGAATAAAAAGTCAGCTCATTGATCAGATGATCCATCTCATTCGTCTTATTATAAATAGTCTTCACATAACGGTCTATTTTCTCCGGCGTATCCGCTACGCCGTCCATAATCCCCTCTACATATCCCTTTACCGCTGTGATCGGCGTCTTAAGATCATGAGAAATATTGCTGATAAGTTCTTTATTTTCTTTATCCATAAGAACTTTCTCTTCTGCTGATTCCTTCAGCCGCTTTCTCATCTCCTCAAAATCCCGGCAAAGTTCCGAAAACTCATCGTCACCATCTACTTCCAGAACAAAATCAAGATTTCCCTCTTTGATATTCTGAGTGGCTTTCTTTAATTTAACCAGCGGTGTGGCAATACTTCTGTAAATCCATAATCCAATAGATAAAGCTGTGAATACTAATATTACCGTCGCAGTAAACAGCAGATCTTTTGCAATAATCCTTACCTGTGTCTGGCTGTGGGTGGATTCCCCTACTGAAATATCATACACCACTTCCGAAGAATCCTTTGTCTGCTGTGCAAACTTTGTGTGACCTAATCCGTACAAAGTTGCCGAAAATAAAAGCAGAGGAACCAGAATACTCATACCGAATCCAACTATAATCCTTGTTTTTAACTTCATCCCGATCATCCTTTATCTGTTGATTTATAAGGTTTCTATAATTTTGCCCTCTGCAAGCATTATATCATAAAGTCTGTTTTACATATCTAAATTTTCTATAAAAAGAACAGGAATCATCTGTCCTGTTCTTTCAGATAATTCCTGTTTTATCCCATTGCACTGCAATTTTTGTGATATTCTGTAATTATTCAGCATTCCACTGTCTGTGCAAGTACTGAACAGTTACGATTTTCTTATTTAAGCAAGGTATTTCTTAAGGTCATCAACTTTGTCCAGATGCTCCCATGGAAGGTCTACATCCGTACGTCCGAAATGTCCATAAGCAGCTGTCTGTCTGTAAATCGGTCTTCTCAGATCAAGCATCTTGATAATTCCCGCCGGGCGAAGGTCAAAGTTCTCACGAACGATCTCAACCAGCTTTGTATCAGAAAGTTTACCGGTTCCGAATGTTTCTACGTGGATAGATGTCGGATGAGCAACACCGATCGCATAGGAAAGCTGAATCTCACATTTATCTGCAAGACCTGCTGCAACAATATTTTTTGCAACATAACGTGCAGCATACGCTGCGGAACGGTCTACCTTTGTACAGTCTTTACCGGAGAAAGCACCGCCGCCATGACGTCCGGTTCCACCGTAAGTATCAACGATGATCTTACGTCCGGTAAGTCCGCTGTCACCATGAGGTCCGCCGATCACGAAACGTCCTGTTGGGTTGATGAAATATTTTGTGTTCTCATCTACCATATCTGCCGGAATGATCTCATCGAAAACGTATTTCTTAATGTCCTCATGGATCTGCTCCTGAGTTACATCCGGATCATGCTGTGTAGAGCATACTACTGCATCGATACGGATTGGTTTTCCGGCTTCATCATATTCTACAGTAACCTGTGTTTTTCCGTCCGGTCTTAAATATTTTAATGTACCGTCTTTACGGATCTTCGTTAACTGACGTGCAAGTTTGTGTGCCATGTTGATGGCATATGGCATATACTCTTCTGTCTCATTGGAAGCATAACCAAACTGGATACCCTGGTCACCTGCTCCGATAGCATCAATTTCATCTTCACCCATTTTTGCTTCAAGAGCTTTATCTACGCCAAGAGCGATATCAGCAGACTGTTCATCGATTGCTGTGATAACTGCACATGTATCAGCATCAAATCCATATTTTCCACGTGTATATCCGATTTCGCGGATAGTATCTCTTACGATTTTCTGGATATCAACATATGCATTTGTTGTAATCTCACCCATAACAAGTACAAGACCTGTAGTTGTAGCAGTTTCACATGCAACACGACTCATAGGATCTTTTTCCATAAGAGCGTCAAGAATAGCATCGGAAATAGCATCACACATTTTATCCGGATGGCCTTCAGTTACAGATTCAGAAGTAAATAAAATTTTCTCCATTGTGTTCTCCTTTTTTATTCATTTACAATTGTTTCCCGACCGCAGAATAACCCACAGCCATTTATGTACTGTATCAACAGATTATTTCTCTCCGCTGATACTTTTCCGTTAACAAAAAGAAACAGCCCGAAGTAATCGGACTGTCTGATTATCTCAACAATCCTCTTATTGTTCGATCACTCGCTCAGGTTGGCACCTTCCTACACAAACAGGGGTTGCCGTGGCTTCGCAGATCCTTTGTATCTCCACCACTCTGAATAAAAGGCTATTACTAATTATTAACTTGCATTAATTAAGATTGCTGCATATCATACAATATACTTAACCCTTACAAATGTCAAGTAATTTTTTGGTATTTTTTATCATCCCACCCTGAGACGGAATTTCTGGATTTCTTTCTCATTGGATACTCTCTCAATCTCAGCACCGAGAGATCTCAGCTTATCTTCAAAATTCTCGTATCCTCTCTGGATATATACGATATCATCAACAACTGTGATTCCATCTGCTGCAAGACCTGCGATCACCAGGGCTGCACCTGCACGCAGATCCGGTGCACTTACTCTCGCACCTGTAAGCTTCTTCACACCATCAATAATTGCTGAATTTCCCTCAACTTTGATGTTTGCTCCCATACGTGAAAGTTCGTCCGCATACTTGAATCTGTTCTCAAAAATACTCTCTGTTACAATACTGGTTCCCTCTGCAAGTGCCAGAGTTACAGCAATCTGTGGCTGCATATCTGTAGGATATCCGGGATATGGAAGAGTCTTTACATGAGTACGGTGAAGTCTCTTTGGTGCACGTACACGAACTGCATCATCAAATTCCTCAACCTCACATCCAATTTCTTCAAGTTTAGCCGTAGTTGCTTCCAGATGCTTCGGAATTACATTCTTAACTGTTACATCTCCGCCTGTTGCTGCCGCAGCAAACATAAATGTACCTGCCTCGATCTGATCCGGAATAATAGAATACTCTGTACGGTGGAGCTTCTCCACACCTTTAATACGGATCACATCTGTACCTGCACCTTTAATATTTGCCCCCATACTGTTCAGGAAGTTGGCAACGTCAACTACATGCGGTTCTCTTGCGGCATTTTCCAAAATAGTACGTCCCGGAGCCAATGAGGCTGCCATCATAATATTGATCGTTGCACCTACAGAGACAACGTCAAGGAAAATATGGCTTCCATGAAGTTCATCTGCTTTCGCAACAATTGCTCCATGCATGATATCTACATCTGCACCAAGCGCTCTGAATCCCTTCAGATGCTGGTCGATCGGACGGCTTCCGATGTTGCATCCACCTGGAAGCGGTACCTCTGCATGTTTATACTTACCAAGAAGTGCTCCCAGCAGATAGTAGGAAGCTCTGATCTTCTTGATATATTCATAATCAACACTTACATCTCCAATTGTAGATCCGTTAATCTTCACAGTAGATTTATCAATACGGTCTACCTGTGCTCCAATACCAGCGATCGCTTCAAGCAATACATTGATATCCCTTACATCCGGCAAATTCTCTATCAGAATCGTCTCATCAGTCATTATGGCTGCTGCAAGAATAGCAAGTGCCGCATTCTTGGCACCGGCAATCTCAACTTCACCGACTAAAGGGTTGCCTCCTTTTATAACATACTGTTCCATATCACACCTCTTATTTATTTTCACTCCATGAGCAGAATTAATGGTCACTGTTCACTCTGTTTTTCGTTTTCTGCGAACATGTAACTTCTGTTTCAAATGCATATATGTTTATACTAAACGATCATCCTATTTTAAAGTCAGTTGTATATTATATCATATATTTATCATTTGTAAACAAAAATTATTTACCACTGTCCTTTTCCCGAGCTGTAATAATCACTTTCCCTGCTCTTTGATATGTATTATCTCCAGAATTGCCCGAAGACTTTCATCCAAATCTTTCCCCTCTTCATCAATGGTAATATCTGCATATTTCTCGTACAGAGGTACACGTTCCTCATACAGATCTTTCAGGCTCTGACCGTCCTTTAACAGAACTCCGCGGCCTTTCAGATTTCCCAGTCTTTTGGATAAAGATTCCAGTGATAATTTAAGATATATAACCTTACCTATGGACTTCAGATGTTCCATTGCCTCATCACAGTAAATAACACTTCCGCCGGGTGCAATGACCGTATCTGTCACATGAATGTCTGCATTAACCTGATTTTCAATTTCCTTAAATTTTTCCGGTCCGTCCTGCTCTATGATCTCTGAAAGCTTTCTTTTCTCCTGTTTCTGTATCAGAAGATCCGAATCCAGAAATTCATATCTCAATGCTTTTGCAAGAATAACTCCTATTGTACTTTTCCCTGAACCGGGCATTCCTATTAATGTCACATTATTCATGTTTATGTCCTTTCATTTTATCATACATTGTCTGCGTCTGCAAATTACGGATTACTGTTTCTTTTTTCCGGATTTTTTCTTCTTTTTTTTAACGCTGTATCCAAATGTTCCCAGTTTTTTACCAATTCCCAGATATTCACCATGAGAATACACCAGAGGTTTCGCATCATTCAGATGAAATTTCTTCTTCTCGTCCATATACTGCGGATCAGCATGAACTGCAAGCACATCCGCCAGAAACATATGGTGGGAACCCAATTCCAGAACCTGCCTTACTTTGCATTCAATACTCACCGGAGATTCTGCGATCATGGGAACTTTCACAAAATCCGCCTTCTCTTTGGTAAGCTTCATTTCTTTAAATTTATCAACATCCCTGCCGGAACGGACTCCACAGTAATCCGTTGCATATGCCAGTTTCTCTGTTGTCAGATTTATTACAAATTCTCCCGTCTTTCTGAGCATATCATAGGAAAAACGGGATGGTCGCACAGAAATAGACACCATCGGCGGATTCGTGCAGACAGTTCCTGCCCATGCAACTGTAATAATATTGTCATTCCCCTCTCCGTCAGAAACACTTACCATAACTGCCGGAAGTGGATAAAGCATATTTCCTGCTTTCCAGGTTTCTTTTTCCATTTCTTATTATCCTCAGCTATTCTGTCTGCTGCCATCAGTTGTAATCGTTCTGTCCGGCCTGTGCAGCTTCCATAAGTGCCGGAATCAGCTGTTTCTTACGTGAAACAACGCCTTTCAGATCAAATACACCATCCTTTGGCTCCATATGGAAAGCAATACGTGCCATTTCCTCACTTCCCTCACCATAATAGAGAAGCTCTGTAGATTCCTCAATAATATTGGTAAGCATAAAGAATACGCGGGTAACACCATGACGGCCACACTCGCTGACCATAAACGGAACCAGACGCTCTTTGATTTCTGCCAGCTCATCGCTGTCCATGGAACTGATCTGTCCAACACCAAAGTTGATCTCATCCTCAGCAATAAATTTCTTATAATCCTGATAGAAAATTTCTTCCGGTGATTTGTCTTTCAGGTTACTTCCTGCTTTAAACATCTCTTTTGCAAACTGCTCAATATTGATTCCTGCAATAAGTGCCAGCGCACCTGCAGCCATCTTGTCAGATAATGTGCAGGTAGGTGAACGGAACATCAGTGTATCTGAAATAATCGCAGCACAGAGAAGCCCCGCAATACTCGGTGAAATCTCAAGTTTCTGCTCCCCATACATTTCATACAGAATCGTTGCTGTACATCCGACCGGCTGATTTCTGAAAGAAATCGGTACCATAGTTTCCAGAGAACCCAGTTTATGATGGTCAATAATCTCCACGATTTCAGCTTTATCGATATTGTCAACTGCCTGATCTTTCTCATTATGGTCCACAAGTGCTACTTTTTTCCTGTGCATATCCAGGAAATTTCTTCGGGAAATTGTTCCGATACATTTTCCCTTTTTGTTAATTACAGGGAACGCACGATGACGGTGTTTGATCATCTCATTCTGAATATCATCCGTAAAATCCTCTGTATTAAAAGTAACCAGATTATCTGTTTTCATAATATACCGTACAGGAATACTCTGGTTGATCAGTCTTGCGATCGTAAATGTATCATACGGAGACATAATAATTACAATTTCTCTCTCATGAGCAAGCTTTATCACCTTTTCGCTGACTTCAATTCCCATACCAACGATAATACAGCTAACATTCTGCGCAATCGCCTGAAGATGATCCTCTTCTCTGTCTCCCATGATTATCAGGTCATCCGGTTCAATATAGGCTTTGAGCATTTCCGGATTTGCAGTTCCCACCAGAACTTTTCCTTTTGTAAAATATCCATGCTCATTTCCCTCTACTACGGTACCTGCAATTGTCTCGGCAATTCTTCTGTACTGTGTCTTCGCTCTTGACAGCAGATAACTGTCCGTTGTATCCATATAAGTCTTAGCAATATCACCGATTGTGATCAGACCTTCCAGCTGTCCTTCTCTGTCTCTGATTGGAAGAGATACGATACTTTTCTCCATCATCAGATCCCATGCATTTTTCAGGGACATACTCTTATCAGCTTCCGGACTCATACGGATATCCATATCTTTTATCTGTGTTCCAATGTTAGACAGATATCCCGGCGGCTGCATGCCGAAACGATTTAACACATATTCTGTCTCTTCATTGATCTGTCCTGCACGCTTTGGAATGTATTTCACCTTCTGAGAAGTCCTGTTTTTGATGTCCGCATAGGCAATTGCTGAACAGATGGAATCCGTATCCGGATTCTTGTGACCTATTACAAATATTTTTTCCTGATTTCTCATACAGATTCTAACCTCAATTATCTAATTTAATGTTTGCAAAAAGTGCGCCAAGAGATGTGGAAGCCTCTTCCTTTGAATCTGGAAGCTCGATCACTTCCTCCTCAATTTCCTTAGCCATCATATCTGTTGCCTCTTTGATGCTCAGACTTAATTTTCCATCTTTGACAGCAGTTACTTTTACCTTTACTTTATCTCCAACTGTCAGAACTTCTGATGGTTTCTTAATTCTCTTCTCACAGATCTGTGAAATATGAACCAGACCTGACAGACCATTTCCCAGATCTACGAATGCACCATATGGCTGTAAGCTCTCAACAACACCTTCTGTTACAAGTCCGACCTGCACATTGGAGATTTTTGTTTTTCTCTCCTCTTCTGCTTTTTCTCTTAATATTTCCTTTGCAGAGAGAATTAATCTTCCTTTTTCTTTATCAATATCGAAAACCTGAACCTGGATTGGTTTGTTCAGATATTCGTTTGTATCCTCCACATAATTCAGGGCAAGCTTTGAGGCGGGAATAAATCCACGTACACCTTCTACATAGGCGATCACGCCGCCATTTACAATGCCTTTTACCACCACATCAATTACTTCTTTTGAATCCTTTAATTCTTTCAGCTTATCCCATGCAAGCACATCTGCTGCTTCTGTTCTGGACAACAGAATATTTCCATTTCCATCGTCTTTACTCACAACAGTCGCAGAAACTTCATCTCCCACATTCACCTGTTCCTTTAAAGAAAATCCCGGTTCTCTGCTGTAATCCTCTGCCGGAATAATGCCTTCCGCATAATACTTCAAATCTACCACAACTTCTTTTTCATCTACACTGATGACAGTTCCTGTAAGAATATCCCCTTCTTCAATTTTCTTAAAAGAGGCTTCCAGTTCTGTTTCGTAATCTTTCATTGATTCAGCCATTATCTGTTTTCTCCTTTACCTGGAATAAATGTAACTCTTCTCCATCTGTTACAGGATACTGAACAGTTACAAATAGAGTATATTATGTCAGCTATTTTCAAACATTATAACACAATCACTTTAATAATGGAAATCTGAATTTTCATACAGATAGTTCACACAAACGGATATTTATATGTTACAATAATATCATCAACCAACTATAGCAAATCTATAAACAAGTCCCCTGTGAGATTACAAAAATCAACGGGGAACTGCCTGTATCAGGAAAGGATATTATTATACATGAATTATGATTCTGTCCCCTTGAGGGATTTTAAAGAACTGAATGACTGGGAGACAGTTATTTTTGTCTATCAGTCTGCCCTTAAACAGGTAGAAACAAAGATTGATATTCTAAACGGTGAATTTCAGCACAGACATAAATACAATCCAATCGAACATGTAAAATCCAGAATCAAAACTCCGGAAAGCATTGTAAAAAAACTGAAACGACATGGATATGAATCCAGTATCGAGAACATGGTACGCTATGTAAATGACATCGCAGGAATCCGTATCAGCTGTTCCTTTACATCTGATATCTATCTGATCGCAGATATGATTTCCAAACAAAATGACCTGACGATCCTTGCAAGACGTGATTATATGAAAAATCCTAAAAAGAGCGGTTACCGCAGTTATCATATGCTGGTTACCACACCGGTCTTTCTCTCCGACAGTATCATTGATACCAAAGTAGAGATTCAGATCCGCACAGTTGCACAGGATTTCTGGGCGACTCTGGAGCATAAGATGCATTACAAATTTGAGGGAGACGGACCTGACTATATCACAAAAGAATTAAGAGAATGTGCGCGATATGTAGCAGAACTGGATACCCGCATGGAAGAACTCAATAATGAAATCCAGAAATATGGAAAATTATCAGATAAAAAATAAAAAATCCCCGTAAAACGAGGAGTGCCCCGGCAGTGGTTTACCGGGGCTATTATTATGAAAAAAATTTATGTGTAATGATAACACATTACAACGTCTTTCGTAGGTTCTTTCGAACTATCTATATAGTAGCAATCATTTATGAACAAATTATGAACTCGCAGTTAACTTTTCGTTTATTTGCACAATTATTTTATATTTTTTAATATTTTTTTATAGAATTACCACATATTTATAGTTCTTGTTTTATTTTATGCTTGTCTATCTTGTATATCTCCCATAATCTTCCATAACTATTTCGTCTTTTCACAGTTACGATTTGAGAATGAGCAGATTTTACTCAAAAAGACTCTTTGCAAAATCAGCCAGTTTATGCAGGATTCCTTTTACCTCTTCTTTACCAATCCCCATTTCTTCCAGTTTATTATATGCCTTCGTCACAGCACTCCTGAGCTGTTCCTCATCAATATCAGAATCCTTAATCTGTTTAACGATCTTTATGATTCTGTTCTCTTCTTCCTCCGAAAGGCTAACTCCTGCAGTACTCTCCGCAGTCTGGATCAGCGATCTGATCTGATCATCTGAAATATCCTGTTTTGCTGCCTCATTTTTCACATACATAATGATATCAACTACTTTGTCCGGATCTGATACAAGAGAATCAATCTCATTATCAGAAATAATCTCCTGTACAGATTCCGAAGTATCTGCTGCCATCACCGGTACTGCCGGTGTCGTACATGTAATTGCTGCCGCAATAATAAGTATTCCTGCTTTTTTTATTCTCATGATTTAATTACCTCCATACTTTTGCCAGTCAATAATAAGTCTCTGTCTTTTCACTGTCAGCAGATTACAGACAATGAACAGGCATTTTCATTTACCGGCTCATTATATCAGAAATCTTATGCCTTCTGTAAAATAAATATCCCAATTTCTGTCTTCATAATTCCTTCGACATTTGTTCAAATTTTTTTCACATCTTAAACACGATTTTCTCATAATTGCAGGATATACTAAAGCTATAAAAATAATAAAGCCAACGTTATTTTTATAAAATTTCTTTTTCATATGTTGATTGCCGGAAGAGGCAATTAACTCTCCTTCCTTTTAAAAAATAAATTTGAACGTAATATAAAAAGCATCCGCTTAGCCACCGGATGCTTTTTATATTTATCTTTTTATGAAATTTCTGTAAATGCATTTGCCAGCTGTGCAAACTGTGCCAGTGTCAGTGCTTCTCCTCTGACACTCAGGGAAAGTCCACACATCCCCAACGCCTGCTCAATCTGTTCTTTAGAAAATGGTATCTCCTGTGAATTCTTCAGACCATTCACCAGTGTCTTCCTTCTCTGGTTAAAAGATGCTCTGATAATACGAAACATCAGCTTCTCATTCTTTACCTCAACCGGCGGTTTTTCATATCGTTCCAGTCTGATCACCGCACTTCCCACTTTAGGTCTTGGCATAAAACAGTTGGGCGGTACATTTGCCACGATCTTTGGTTTCGCATAATATTGCACAGCCAGTGAAAGCGCCCCGTAATCTTTTGTTCCGGGTCCTACCTGCATTCTGTCCGCAACTTCTTTCTGTACCATAATAGTAATAGAATCAACAGGAACCTGATTCTCAAACAATCCCATGATGATCGGGGTAGTAATGTAATATGGCAGATTGGCAACAACCTTGATCGGACGCCCCTGATTTTTTTCCAGTGCAAGCTGGCGGATGTCTACTTTGAGGATGTCGTTGTTGATGACTGTCACATTATCCCAATCTTTCAGAGTGTCGTCCAGAATAGGAAGCAGTGTTTTATCAATCTCAACTGCTGCCACTTCCCTTGCTGCTTCAGCCAGATACTGTGTCATGGTTCCGATTCCCGGTCCAATCTCCAATACAAAATCATCCTTTGTGATCTGTGCAGAATCTATAATCTTATCCAGAACATGAGTATCGATCAGAAAGTTCTGACCAAACCTTTTCTGGAATGCAAAATTATACTTCTGAAGCACTTCTATGGTATACTTTGGATCTCCTAGATACGGTCTGGGCATAATCTTTACTCCTTTTTCTTTATTACCTGTAACTGTACAAATACGCATTATTTAGTAAAATCTTTCTCGTACAGAACAATATATCCATCTCTGTCTATACGTTTCTTAGATACATTTCGTTTAAATTTACGGATTCCTCCCTGTGATTTTGCAATCGCAGCATCTATCAGTTCTTTTACTGCGCCAACATTCATAGGAGAATCCTCTTTCTGGTTAATTCCAATCAGATTATACAGCGCAAGCATTCCCATCTGATCAATAGCATAACCATTCTCTTTTGTATAAACCCTTGCAAAATTGACAAGTTCATCATTGGTAAACACAGGAATATTGATCATTGAAGTAAACTTCTTTGCGAATTTCGGATATCTGGCAATCAGTTTTCGCATACCAATCTTCTCATCTTCCACGATTACTGTAAGTCCGTCTGTATTAACTTCCATGGCTTTGTCAAGCATCTCTACTGTTTCCGGTGTCAGCTGATTTGCATTTTCGATCACAAGAAAGCCACCTGCCAGCTTTGAAAAAATCTTATAAATATTTTTTCCGTTGATCTGATCTGCAAAAACATATGCTACTTTTGACGCTTCCAGATTCAGTTCTTTACAGATTGCCGGAATCAGGCCTGAGATCAGTCTGGTCTTTCCGCATTCCTTACCGCCCATCACAATAATATTTCCAGTTTTAGAAGTCTTGTCTGCTGCAGCCATCTGTACATCATATAAAGTATCCACAAGCTGTTCTTTCATACCCGGAACCTTTACAAAATATGTAAATAACTGCTTCTCATCATCTGTAAGTTCTTTTTCTCTTGGTACGATATCCCTTGGATCTGCTCCATTTTCCGGCTGGATAGATTCTATAAAACGTTCCAGCTCCTCTTCTTCTGTCAGGGGTTGGGCTTCTTCCGTTCCCTCTGTATCATCTTCCGGATTCAGATCTGTATTCCCCATCGGTCCATGGAGAAATTCCTCTTCAGCTCTTCTGAGATCTTCTTCTGTAACCTCATCTTCTTCTTCAGCTTCTTCTATTTCCGGCTGCACCGGTATTTCCTTTTTCGGTTCTTCATCCGGCTTTGGATCAGCAACCTTTATATCTTGTATATCTCCGCTGAGGAAATCCGGTTCTTCCAGTTCCTCTGAAATATCATGGGCTTTTATTTCTTTATCATCAACATCAGTTTCTGAACTTTCTTCCTGTACTTCTTCTGTTTTTGACTCTTCTTCCTTCGGAATCTCAATTCCCTGCGCACTGGCAGCAGCAAGGATCGTATCCTCCAGATTCAACTCTTTCCCTTCCAGATCAAAAGAATCCATATTCAGTTTCGTCTCAGCAACTTCCTCAACTTTCGGCGGTTTGCTCAGTTCCATATTTTTCATGGATGCCGGAATATTTAATTCAGGCATCTTAATTGCAGCCATGGGTTCTGCCCCCGGTTTTTCAGGTTCTGCCTCCAATTCCGGAACATTTTCAGGTTCTTTCTGCGACGCATCACTCTTTATGATTTCTTCCGGAATCTCATCTTCCCTGGTGATACCGGCCTCGTTAACCATATCCATGGATTCTTCCGGAAACTCTTCTTTCTCTTCCTGAGTCTTACCTCCAAAGACATCCCTGATCCCCTTTGAAATCTTTTCCTGAATGCCTTCCATGCTGACCTGAACTTCCGGCTCATTGTTTTCTGTCGTTTCTTCCACTTCTTCAGCTTCAGGCTCTTCCTGCGCTTTTACTTCTGTTTCCGTTTTTTTCTTCTCCAGTTCTTTCGCCTGCTCTGGTGTAAGAAGTTTCGGAACAAACTGTTTCTCAAATTTTGCTTTCTCGGCACCTGTCAGCTCACCCATTCTCATTTTAAGATCATAGGCTTTCATAACATATTTGCCTTCACTGAACCAGAGAATGATTTCATTGCATAAATCCAGACATTTCTGTTTTTCTCCAGCTTTGTAATACAGGGCTGCCAGTTCATATGACCATTTCTCTGTAAATTCCTGTTCTTTATACTCTTCCAGGATTCTGATCTGCTCATTTAATGAAGAATTTTTTGCCTTTGCAATCTTGTACTGCAGAATATATTGTGTACTGTCATTCGAAGCCACCTGCTTATACTCTTCAAAAAATTCTTCTGCTTCATTGATATCATCCATTCGCAGAGAGATCTCAATCAGACGGTAAAGAATATTTTTTCCAATAGATGCCTTATGATATGCAAGAAGGAAAATCTCCTTACTGTCCTCATATCTTCCGTTTGCTGCATATATTTCACCGACAACACATAAGGTGCGGACATTTTTGACGCGTCTCCAGTCTATGCTGTCTACAATGTTCATGGCACCTTTATAATCTTTGTCCTGAACCAGCTTATTAATCTCTTCAAGTTTTATCCGAAATTCTTCTTTATCCAATGCATTCACCAACTTTCCATAATTACGCTCAGTGTATCATAAGCCCGTACCCTTGTCAAAAGATTGTTTCTTCTTACACAGGCTGTGATACTGTTCCCTGAACTACCTGAAATACCTTATTTATCTGAAACTGATGACTGATAAAATCATCCAGCCCTGTACATGTTATCAATGTCTGGATATCACTGATACTGTCCAGAAGATAATTCTGCCTGCTGCTGTCCAGCTCGGACAGAACATCATCCAAAAGCAGAACCGGTGTGTCTTTTATTTTTCTCTTTACTATATATATTTCTGATAATTTAAGTGAAAGTGCCGCTGTCCTCTGCTGTCCCTGAGAACCGTATTTCCTGATATCAATCCCATTTGCCATTACACACAGGTCATCTCTGTGTGGGCCTGCGGATGTCAGTCTCATCCTCATATCTCTTTCTCTGTTGGCACAAATGGTACTTTCCAGTTTCTCTGCTGTACAGTCCGGTTCATAAATAACGTTCAGTTCTTCCAATCCCCCTGTAAGATTACCATGTATTTTTCGAACCGTTTCATTTAGTTCTTTAATAAATTCACTGCGCTTGTCAATAATCTTCCGTCCATATTCAGCCATCTGTATATCCCAGATATCCAGTGTATCTTTAAGTGAAGGCTGAACACTGAGATCCTTCAGCAATTTATTTCTCTGATTTACAATATGGTTATATGAAGCCAGATCTGTAAGATATATTTTATCTAACTGGCACAGTTCCAGATCAAGAAATCTCCTTCTCTCACCCGGACCATTTTTTATAATATTCAGATCCTCAGGAGAAAAAAACACCAGATTAACTACTCCGAAAAGCTCACTGGCCTTCCGGATAGGAAGACCATTGATCGCAACGCCTTTTGCTTTATTCTTTTTAAGATGCATATCAATCCTGTAGGAAAGCTCATCTCTTTTTACCATCATCCTGATATGAGATTCATCCTTTCCAAACTGAATCATATCCTTATCTCTGCTTCCTTTATGCGATTTTGTAGTTCCGCAAAGATAAAGTGCCTCCAGGATATTGGTCTTTCCCTGAGCGTTATTGCCGTAAAATATATTCGTCCCCTGTGCCAGATCGAGTTCCAGAGAATCATAATTTCTGAAATTTTTTAACTGAACAGATTCAATATACATTTATTCACCTGATCACTTTAATTTCTTTTCCATCATAAGAAACGATGTCACCTTCATAAACCTTTCGGCCACGACGGTCATCTACCTCTCCGTTTACTTTTACCAGTCCGTCAGTGATCACATATTTCGCTTCAACCCCGTCCTGAACCATATCTGCAAGTTTCAGTAACTGCCCCAGTTTTATAAATTCATCTCTGATTTTAATTTCTTCCATTTTCATTTACTCCCTATCTTGCCTGATTCTGGTTGATATTTACAGGCAGAATCAAATATGTGTAATTTTCCTCGTCATCCCTGATAAAACATGGTGCTTTTGGATTTACGAGGTAGATACTGATTGTTTCATCATCGATTACTTTGAGTGCATCGATCAGAAATCTTGGATTAAAGCCAATAAGGATATCTTTGCCCTCTTTATCAATATCAATATTTTCATTCATGGAACCCATTGCAGAATCAATACGTAATTCCATAGAATTATCTGTAATTTCAATAATGATCGGTTTCTTTTCTCCCTCTCTTACCAACAGAGTGGCTCTGTCGATACAGTCCAGAAATTCTTTTTTATTAATTTTAATTTTGGTTTCGTAATCGCTGGAAAGCATCTGATCAATACGGAAATATTCTCCGTCGATTAATCTGGAAACAACAATAGTCTGGTCAAACTCAAATAAAATATGATTTTTTGAGAAATAAATATTTACAATATCATCAATTTCACCGGATAAAATCTTACTGATCTCATTAAGTGTTTTGCCAGGTACCACCACTTTGCGGTCAGCATAATCTTTTTTCAGTTCCATACGTCTGATTGCAATACGATGTCCATCGAGAGATACTATTTTCAGGTAGTTATTTTTGATTTCAAAAAGTTCACCTGTCATCAGCTTATTGGTTTCATTGGAGGCAATTGAGAAAATAGTCTGTCTAATCATCTCTTTTAATGTGAATTGAGAGATAGTAAGACTTTCTTCTTTCTCAATCAGTGGGAGATATGCAAAATCTTCTCCGGATTTACCAGGTATCGTGAATTTTGCTTTCTCACAGGTAATGGTGGCAGTAAGTTTCTCATCTGTTTTAATAGTTACCGTATTGTCTGGCAGTCGACGAATGATTTCATAGAAAATTTTTGCATCCAGCGCAATGATTCCTTTTTCTTCAATGATTCCATCAACAATTGTTTCTATACCGAGTTCCATATCATTAGTAGTAAATTTGATCTGGTTTGTAGTAGCATCAATCAGAATACATTCCAGAATTGGCATTGTTGTTTTAGAGGGAACTGCTTTCAGTGAGATGTTTACACTTTTGAGCAAGTTGATTTTCTGGCAAATGATTTTCATAATGTGTATAACTTCCTTTCTTGGGTGATGTGGTTTTTTATAGATAAATATATAAAAGGAATTCGTCGTCTCCGCCGTAGGGGATGTGAATATGTGAAAAACTCCATTGAAGGTTGATTTTTCAAGGAGTTCGGATATGGATAACTTCGTGTAAAGGTGTGCTTAAAGTATGTGTATAACTTGTGTATAACCGAAGCGCCCAAAAAGTGGCGAAAAGTTATACACACTTATACACATTCAATCAACATCTTATACACATGTTATACAGTCAGTTATCCTCATCCCTGTGGATTAATTTTTTTCTTTAAAGTTTCAATGGTGTTTTTAAGGTTTTCATCGTTGTTGATTTCTTTTTCAATTTTGTCGATACCGTGCATAATGGTAGTATGATCACGATTTCCAAGACATTTTCCGATAGATTTCAGCGGAGTTGAGATGATTTCTCTGCATAAATACATGGCAATCTGGCGGGGGGTTACAATTTTGGAGTTACGCTTATTTCCACAAAGGTCATCCACTGTAACATCAAAATGTTCAGCAACCATGGAAATAATATAATCCGGCGTGATGACTTTCTTTTCATCAGGGGAAATAATGTCTTTTAACGCCTGTTCGGCAAGTTCAAGTGTAACTTCCTTTTTTTCAAGTTTGGCAAAAGCCATCACCTTGTTGATCGCGCCTTCCAGTTCGCGGATATTGGATTTAATATTGTTTGCAATGTATTTGATTACTTCCTCGTTAATATCATATCCATCCATTTCTTCCTTCTTATGAAGAATTGCCATTCGGGTTTCGTAATCCGGCAGTGTGATGTCTGCGATCAGGCCCCATTCAAATCGTGAACGGAAACGTTCTTCCAGGATTTCCATATCTTTTGGAGGTTTATCTGACGAAATAATAATCTGTTTTTTGGCACTGTGCAGGCTGTTAAAGGTATGGAAAAATTCTTCCTGTGTAGATTCCTTTCCTATAATAAACTGAATATCATCGACAAGAAGAACATCAATGTTTCTGTATTTTTCACGAAACTTGGTCATTGCCGAGTTATTTCCATTACGGATTGTTTCGATCAGTTCGTTGGTAAACTCTTCACTGGTAACGTAAAGTACTTTGCTGTTTTCATCATGATCAATAATGAAATGAGCAATAGAATGCATCAGATGAGTTTTTCCCAGACCTGCACCGCCATAGATAAAGAGTGGATTGTAGGTATCACCCGGGGATTCGGCAACTGCAAGAGCTGCTGCCTGGGCAAATTTATTATTGCTTCCGACTACAAAGGTATCAAAAGTGTATTTTGGATTCAAATGAGCTTCCTCGCAGCGTGCGTCCTGAGACTGCGCTTTTGGAGAAACTTCCTCTTTTTTCGGAACATCTTCCGGCAATATGAAATTGATGTCACAGTTTTCCATTCCGGTAACTTCACTGATCGTTACCTGAAGTGGAAGTTTATATTTTTTACTTATATAATTGAGACCTACCTGCTCTGAAGGCACGATAATAGTGACAACATTGTCAACTACTTCGTAAACAGTAAGTGGTTTTAGCCAGGTATTAAAAGAAACGTCGGACAGATCATGTTCTGTCTTGACGATTTGCAGGATTTCGTCCCATTTTTCCACAACTTTGTTCATTTTCTGGTTCTCCCGGTTCGTATTACTTCTATATTAAGTGTGTATTGATAATATTGAGTTTTCCACAAACTCTGACCGTATTCTTAAAAAAGACATAAATATCCTTATATATATTATAATAAAATGCCTGTTTTCGCAATGTATATTTGAGGGAAATGTGGAAAAAAGTTATCCCCACTTTTTATGTGGATTAGTGTGGATAACAGTGGAAAAGCCAATTCAGGTTACCATAATGTGACGTTATTCTTTTAAAAACGATAAAAAATGGGGATAATTTTATGCACAGTAAGAAAAGTAGAAATAAAAGCATTTTTTTGAAGATATGTGTAAAATAGACAGGAGAAAGTGGAAAGATATATAGGTATTCCACAAGTTATCCACAAGTTATCCACAAAATGTGGATAATATTACGTAAACCAATTATGTAATCCACAATGGCATAAAAAACCATTTAAATCTTTGTGTAAATAATACTTGACGAATCCACCCTTTATGAATATAATTGAAATGATGTTCTAATAAGTAAAGTTGGCGGGCAGGAGAGCTGTAGAATCCGGTGTCTGTCATACTTAAAAAGTTACAAAATTTAACATGGATAATAGATAAAGGAGGTGCTTTACCTATGAAAATGACATTTCAGCCAAAAAAGAGATCTAGAGCAAAAGTTCATGGTTTCAGAGCTCGTATGAGCACAAAGGGTGGTCGTAAAGTATTAGCTGCCAGAAGATTAAAAGGAAGAAAGCATTTATCAGCCTAAGAATAAGACCGCAATTATGTGGTCTTTTCTTCTCTTAAAAAAGAGATCAGGAAAGGGGATTCTATGCAAAGATCAGAGTCCTTAAAAAAAAATCAAGATTTTCAAAAAGTATACAGAAATGGAACATCAAAAGGTAATCGGTATCTGGTGATGTACGTACTGAAAAATCAGTACATGAAGAATCGTCTGGGAATATCAGTAAGTAAAAAAGTAGGGAATAGTGTGGTTCGCCACAGACTCACCAGATTGATAAGAGAGAGTTATCGGTTGAATGAAGCGGAATTTGAAAACAGTTTGGACATTGTAGTAGTTGCACGCCCACAGGCAAAGGACAGAACCTATCAAGAGATAGAGAGTGCGCTGATGCATCTGGCGGGAAAGCACTGCATAGCAGGTAAGAACAATGATAAAGAAGTTTCTGATCAGAATAATTAAACTCTATCAAAAGTATATATCACCGATGAAGAGAACAAAATGTCCTTATATTCCCACATGTTCTCAATATGGTTTAGAAGCAATCGAAAAATATGGTGCATTAAAGGGTGGTCTTCTTGCGGTATGGAGGATACTTCGCTGTAATCCTTTTTCCCACGGAGGCTATGACCCTGTACCGTAAAGACAGGAATGTACTTGAAAATTGAATATTGATCGATCGAAGGAACCTCCTGTCATTTATGGATTCTAGGAGGAAATGAACTTGGAAATGATTTTAGCGACAAAGAGCAGCACTCCTATCATTGGTCAGCTTGCGACCGTTATGGGATGGATCATGGATGGTATTTACAGATTGCTGAATATCTTTGGAATTCAGAATATCGGTCTTTGTATTGTCATCTTCAGTATCCTTATTTATGCTCTTATGACCCCACTGCAGATCAAACAGCAGAAATTCTCTAAGCTGAGTGCAATCATGCAGCCGGAACTTCAGAAAATTCAAAAGAAGTACAAGGGAAAAAACAACGATACTGCTGCAATGCAGAAAATGCAGGAGGAAACACAGGCTGTATATCAGAAATACGGCGTATCTCCTACAGGAAGCTGTGTACAGCTTGCAATCCAGTTCCCTATTTTGATGGCCTTATATCAGGTAATTTATAAAATTCCGGCATATGTAGGAAGTGTAAGGGATATCCTTGCATCTGCAGTTACCAGTATTACAGGTGTAAACGGATATACAGATATCCTTCAGCAGTTTATCACAGATAATAAGATGACAAGAGTTCAGCTTATTATGGATGGAAGTAAAGCTACAAGTAATTCAGTCACAGACTTTTTGTATGCATTATCACCTTCCCAGTGGAAAACACTTGCTGAGACAAGCCAGTTTGCAGGATTTACTGATACGCTGAACAGCACTGCAAAAGAGATTTCACATGTGCAGAATTTCTTTGGTCTGAATATCGCTGATCAGCCACTGACTTATATTAAAGCAGCTTTTGTAGGTGGATCTGCTCTTCTTGCTATCGTTGCGATTCTTATCCCGATTCTTGCGTGGGCTACACAGATGATCAACTTAAAACTGATGCCTCAGGCAGCACAGCAGAGCGGCGATTCACAGCAGGATGCAATGATGAACTCCATGAAGACAATGAATATGGTAATGCCGTTGATGTCAGCAGTATTCTGTTTCACATTCCCTGTAGGTCTTGGTATTTACTGGGTAGCAAGTGCTGCAGTAAGAAGTGTGCAGCAGGTTGTTATCAATAAAAAGATGGATAAGATCCAGATTGAAGACCTGATCAGTGAGAATATGAAGAAGATGGAAAAGAAGCGTGAGAAAGCGGGACTTCCACCTCAGAAGATTACAAATCAGGCCCATCAGAGCGCCAAGAATATCAATAAGATTGAAAAAGGCAGCAGCAATACAAATGTTGAGACAAGAGCCAAGAAGGTTGAAGAAGCTTACAAAGACGCTGCGAATGCAAAACCTGGCAGCATTACTGCAAAGGCCAATCTGGTAAAAGCATTTGATGAGCGTAATAAGAAGAAGTAGTCAGGAACGGAGGGGTTGGCATGGAGGATTATATCCAGTTTTCAGCGAAAACAAAGAGTGAAGCAATTACAAAAGCATGTATCGAGCTTGGCGTATCCAGTGACCAGCTTGAGATTCAGGTAATAAGTGAAGGCAGCAACGGATTTTTCGGAATCGGAAGCAAGCCTGCAGTAATTAAGGTTCGTAAGATTGAGTCGGTTTCTGAGGAAGAAGAAATGAAGGAGATCGTAGAGACAGTGAAACTCGATTCCTTCAAAGAGGAAGCCCCGGTTCAGGAAGAAAAGAAAACGGAAGCTATAAAACCGGTAAAGAAAGAAATCAAAGAGCCGAAAGCTGTTTCTGAGAAACCAAGACAGCCAAAACCTGTAAAGGAAAGGGCTGCAAAAGAAAAACAGCCGAGAGAATTCAGAGAGCCAAAAGAGAAACAAGTCAGAGAAAAGACGACTAAACCGGTAAAGCCTGTTGAGAATCCTTACAGATCCGGAAGAGATTAAAGAAGTAGAAAACAGAGCAAAGGTATTCCTTCGTGATGTATTTGCGTCCATGAATCTTGGAGAAGTAGAGATTACATCTGAATATAACACAACGGACGGAAGTCTGGAAGTTGACTTTGAAGGCGAAGATATGGGAATCCTTATCGGCAAGAGAGGCCAGACTCTGGATTCTCTTCAGTATCTGACGAGTCTTGTGGTAAATAAAGGTAAATCAAATTACATTCGTGTAAAACTTGATACAGAAGATTACCGCAAGCGCCGTAAAGAAACTCTTGAGAACCTTGCAAGAGGTATTGCTTATAAAGTAAGAAAAACCCGCAAGCCGGTTATTCTTGAGCCAATGAATCCTTATGAGAGAAGAATTATCCATTCTGCTCTTCAGGGAAATAAATTCGTTGAGACAGTCAGTGAGGGTGAAGAGCCTTACCGTCATGTAGTGGTAAAATTAAAAAGAAATTAATAATATGACTGCTTCATTGCAGATATGAAAAAAGAATGTTATTCTAGGTGAAAGCGTGAATAGCACGTAACTTTGCGTGTGTACTTTTGCCTGGAGTAACATTTTTATTTTACGGAAAGTCTTGTATATATACCAGAGAGATTACACACTTGCAGAAAAAAATAACAGTAGTCAGTGTGATTTTCCTGTTATGTATATAAGATGACAGAATTATTGTAACAGTCTACTGTTCCGCAGGGGCGGAACTATTATAGAACAGGCAAGTGAGGAGAAAAAAATGGAAACAACAATCGCAGCAATTTCCACAGCCATGAGTGCGTCCGGAATCGGAATCATCCGTATCAGCGGCGAGAATGCCATGGATGTGATTTCCCGTATCTACAGATCAAAAGGCGGGAAGAAAAAAATAAAAGAAGTTCCGACTCATACCATTCATTATGGATATATTTATGATGGAGAGGAACTGATTGATGAGGTTCTGGTAATGATCATGCATGCACCGAGGACTTTTACAGGAGAAGATACAGTAGAAATAGACTGTCATGGTGGTGTATATGCTATGCAGAGGGTTTTGGATACAGTGCTGAAAAATGGTGCCGAAATTGCAGAACCAGGAGAATTTACCAAACGTGCCTTCCTGAACGGACGGATGGATCTATCCCAGGCAGAGGCTGTTATGGATGTTATACAGGCGAAAAATGAATATGCGCTTCGCAGTTCCATGGATCAGTTAAGAGGTTCTGTGCAGAAAGCAATCCGAGATATCAGAGAAAAGCTGATTTATCACATTGCATATATAGAATCGGCACTGGATGATCCGGAACATATCAGTCTGGATGGATATCCCCAGGAACTTCTGGAAGTTGTGGATAATGAACAGAAAGAAGTGAAGCGCCTGTTGAAAACTTCTTCTGACGGAAAGATGATCCAGGAGGGAATCCAGACAGTTATCCTTGGAAAACCAAATGCCGGAAAATCCTCACTGTTAAATCTTCTGATCGGAGAAAACCGGGCTATTGTGACAGATATTGCAGGAACGACCAGAGACATTCTGGAGGAATATATCACACTTCATGGAATATCTCTGAAGATTATTGATACAGCCGGAATCCGGGAAACAAAGGATATTGTGGAAAAAATAGGGGTAGACAGAGCCAGAGAAATGGCACAGAAAGCAGATCTGATTCTTTATGTAGTGGATTCTTCTGTTCCGCTTGACGAAAATGATGAAGAAATCATGGAAATGCTTACTGGAAAAAAGGCGATTATCCTGTATAATAAAACTGATCTTCAGCCGGAAATCCAGCCGGAAATCCTGGAAGAAAAAACAGGACATCCGGTAATTCCGATTTCTGCAAAAGAAGAAAAAGGCATTACAGAACTGGAAGAACAGATTAAAGATATGTTTTTTGGAGGAGAGATTTCCTTTAATGATGAGGTATATATTACAAATGCCCGTCATAAAGCAGCACTGGAAGAGGCTGACAGAAGCCTTGATCTGGTCAGAAACAGTATCGAAATGGGAATGCCGGAAGATTTCTTTTCTATAGATCTTATGAATGCATATGAAAATCTGGGTAAAATCCTCGGAGAGTCTGTTGGTGAAGATCTGGTAAATGAGATATTTAGCAAGTTTTGCATGGGTAAATAAAAATCAAAAAATCGCCTTCGGCGATTTTTGAAAGAATAGGATGAACAGTTGTAAAATAAAAGGAGACAAAATGAGAACGTTAGTAGAAGATTATGATATTGTTGTAGTCGGTGCCGGTCATGCCGGATGTGAAGCAGCACTTGCGGGCGCGCGCCTGGGCCTGAATACAGTGATGTTTACTGTAAGTGTAGACAGTATCGCATTAATGCCATGTAACCCGAACGTAGGCGGCAGTTCCAAAGGCCATCTGGTAAGAGAACTTGATGCCCTGGGCGGTGAAATGGGAAAAAATATTGACAAGACCTTTATCCAGTCCAAAATGCTTAACTGTTCCAAAGGACCTGCAGTGCACTCCTTACGCGCGCAGGCTGACAAACAGGCATACAGCAATGAAATGAGAAAAACGCTTGAAAATACACCTAATCTGACTATTAAACAGGGAGAAGTAACAAAACTTCTGGTCGAGGACGGAAAGATTACAGGGGTAAAAACATATTCCGGTGCAACTTATAACTGTAAAGCAGTGGTCCTCTGTACAGGAACTTATTTAAAAGCAAGATGTATTTACGGTGATGTAAGTAATTATACAGGACCAAACGGACTGCAGGCAGCCAACTATCTGACTGATTCTCTGAAAGAGCTGGGAATTGAAATGTTCCGTTTTAAAACAGGAACACCTGCCCGTATTGCCGGAAATACAATTGACTACAGCAAAATGGAGGAACAGTTTGGAGATGAGAGAGTTGTACCATTTTCATTCTCAACTAATCCGGAAGATGTTCAGATAGAGCAGAAATCCTGCTGGCTGACATATACAAATGAGAAAACTCATGAGATCATTCGTGCAAACCTTGACCGTTCTCCGTTGTATTCCGGTATGATCGAAGGAACCGGTCCGCGTTATTGCCCGTCAATTGAAGATAAAGTAGTCCGTTTTGCAGATAAGAACCGTCATCAGGTATTTATTGAGCCGGAAGGTCTCTATACAAATGAGATGTATATTGGTGGAATGTCCAGTTCTCTGCCGGAAGATGTGCAGGAAGAAATGTATCATTCCGTACCGGGACTGGAACATGCAAAAATCGTAAAAAATGCATATGCCATCGAATATGACTGTATTAATCCACGTCAGTTATATCCTACACTGGAATTTAAGAAAATCAAAGGACTGTTCAGCGGCGGTCAGTTTAACGGAAGCTCAGGGTATGAAGAAGCAGCGGCGCAGGGACTGATCGCAGGAATTAATGCTGCTCTGGAAGTTAAAGGTCAGGAACAGCTGATTCTTGACCGTTCTGAGGCTTATATTGGTGTTCTTATTGATGATCTGGTAACAAAAGAAAACCATGAGCCATACAGAATGATGACCAGCAGAGCGGAGTACAGATTACTTCTCCGACAGGATAATGCGGATCTGAGACTTCGTAAAAAGGGATATCAGGCAGGGCTCATCAGTGAAGAGGATTATCAGAAAATCCTTACGAAAGAAGAACAGATAAAAACAGAGATCAGCAGAGTAGAACATACAAATATCGGAGCAAACAAAGAGGTTCAGACCCTTCTGGAAAGCTATAACAGCACACCGCTGAAATCCGGAACCACTCTGGCAGAACTGATCCGCCGTCCGGAACTTTCTTATGAAGCAATCAAACCACTTGATAAAGAACGTCCGGAGCTGCCATGGGATGTACAGGAACAGGTTGACATTAACATCAAGTATGATGGATATATCCGCAGACAGTTAAAACAGGTAGAACAGTTTAAGAAACTGGAAGCAAAGAAAATCCCGACAGATATTGATTATGAGAAAGTTGGAAGTCTGAGAATCGAAGCACGTCAGAAACTGGAAGCATACAGACCGATTTCAATCGGACAGGCTTCCCGAATTTCAGGAGTTTCTCCTGCTGATATATCAGTTTTACTGGTGTATCTTTCCAGTACGAAATAATTAATATAATACGCTTTAATGTGCTTATAAAAACAAGAAATTGGCAAAAAATATTAAAATAGTACATAAAAGAGTAAAATAACGGACTATAAATAACAGATAAAATCATAAAAGCACATAAAACAACCCTGTAAAATATACAAAAATAATAAATAAAGGTAGAAAAAGGAGAATAATACATGCCGTATAATCTGACGACATTGGAAAATGGATGCAGAGAACTGGGTATAGAGCTGAGCCAGAAGCAGAAAAATCAGTTTATCCAGTTTTATGAATTTCTGGTAGAAAAAAATAAGGTTATGAATCTGACAGGTATTACTGAGTTTGAGGAAGTTCTTACAAAGCACTTTCTTGACAGTCTTGCCTGTGTAAAAGCCATTGATATGACAAAAGTAAAAACAATTATGGACATCGGTACAGGTGCCGGATTTCCAGGTGTGCCTTTGAAAATTGCTTTTCCACATCTGGAGGCATGTCTGCTGGATTCTCTGAAAAAGAGGGTAAACTTCCTTGAGGAAAGTTTTGAGCTTCTTGGATTAGAAGGGATTAAGGCGATTCATGGAAGAGCAGAAGAGTATGCAAAAAATAAAGAGTATCGTGAGAAATATGATCTCTGTGTATCCAGGGCAGTATCAAACCTTGCAACTCTGTCAGAATATTGTCTTCCTTATGTAAAGATAGGAGGAACTTTCATTTCCTATAAATCAGGAACTGTACAGGAAGAGGCAGAAGAAGCAGAGAAAGCAATCAATATCCTCGGTGGTCAGGTGAAAGACATCACATACTTTAAATTGCCGGACTCCGAGATTGACCGATCCCTTGTCATTATAAATAAGAAAAAATCTACACCTGGAAAGTATCCGCGTAAAGCAGGAACACCATTAAAAGAACCATTGTCATAATAAATCTATGTATAGTTGTCTCATGAAATCTTCTGGCAAAAAATGCCGAGATTTCGGGACAGCTATTTTTTTCAAACAAACATCACAGAATAATCACACTTTTATCCTAATTTCATCACAACTTCATCATAAACTATTTTTATAGAGATGTCCTCGGGTTCCCCCATTCTCTGTTTCACCTGGGGACATTTTCTATATTTTATTTTGGCAAAAATTAAGAGGAGGAGAACACATTGATTGAAGTAAACAATCTGGTCAAACGATATGGTAACCATACGGCAGTTGACCACCTTTCCTTTAAAATAGAGAAAGGCAAAATCTATGGATTTCTGGGACCAAACGGTGCAGGAAAATCCACTACAATGAATATGATAACCGGATACATCGCATCCACCGAAGGAACCGTCAAAATTGACGGACACGATATCCTCGAAGAACCGGAAGCGGCAAAGAAATGTATCGGTTATCTGCCTGAACAGCCGCCGGTCTATTTTGATATGACTGTCCTGGAATACATGAAATTTGTGGCAGATCTCAAGAAAATTCCAAAAGATAAAAAAACAAACATGATCGAAGAAATCATGGACATGGTAAAGATTTCAGACATGAGAAATCGTCTGATCAAGAACCTGTCAAAAGGTTACAGACAGAGAGTTGGTCTTGCTGAGGCGATTATGGGGTATCCGGAGGTGATCATCCTGGATGAACCGACAGTAGGTCTTGACCCTAAACAGATTATTGAAATCCGAACCTTAATTAAAGAATTAAAAAAGAAACATACCGTTATTCTCAGCTCGCATATACTTTCTGAAGTAAGCGCGGTATGCGATTACGTGCTGATCATTTCTCATGGAAAACTGGTAGCAAGCGATACTCCTGAGAATCTTGGAAAACTTGCAGAGGGATCCAACACTCTGGAGATGCTTATTAAAGGTGAAAAAACACAGATCAGGCAGGCTCTCGAGGGAATCGAGGGAGTCAACAGCGTAACAATGGAAAAAGATGAGAAACAGAATCTCTGGAGTGTGAAAGTTTCAACAGAAGAGCAGAATGACATTCGGGAAAAAGTATTCTACAAAATGTCGGAGATTAACAGCCCAATCTATGAGATGAAGTCCAGGAAAGTATCATTGGAGGAAATCTTCCTTGAACTTACTGCATCCGATAAACCAATATCTGCAGACGAAGTCCCAAATACACCTGAAGATAAAGATACTGATGCCGGTAAATCAAACGAGACAAACGTAAAACAGACATCAGCAGAAATACCGGAAGAACAGAATAATGATAAAGGGGGAGAGAAATAACCATGACAGCTATATATAAAAGAGAGCTGAAAAGTTACCTGACATCCATGGTAGGATATTTATTTATCTTTTTCATTCTTGTACTGACAGGTATTTATTTTTCAGCATACCAGCTTTCAGCAACATATCCGAAATTTGAATACACCTTAAGTGCAATTACCTTTGCATTCCTGATCGGAGTACCGATTTTGACTATGCGTGTACTTGCAGAGGAAAGAAAACAGAAAACAGATCAGCTGCTTCTGACAGCACCGGTTTCTGTGAGCGGTATTGTAATAGGTAAATATCTTGCACTGGTAACTGTATTTGCTGTTCCGATGGCAGTTATGTGTACTTATCCGCTGATTATGTCCAAGTTTGGCACAGTAGAGTTTGCATCTGCATATACAGCAGTCCTGGGATTCTTTCTCCTGGGATGTGCAAATATTGCAATCGGTGTATTTATGTCAGCATTAACTGAGAGCCAGGTAATTGCAGCGGTACTCACATTTGTTTTCTTATTTGCATTTTACATGATGAATGGTATTTCTTCATTCTTCTCTCAGACATCTATGTCGACATGCGTGACATTTGGGTTATTGATCCTGGCAGCAGCCATCATTATCTATACCATGATCAAGAATATTCTGATCTCAGCAGTGATCGGTGTGATCGGAGAAGTGGCACTGATTATTATTTATGTAGTAAAATCCAGTATTTTTGAGGGCGGTATTCAGAAAGTCCTGGATGTGTTTAATCTGAGCGGACACTTTGATAATTTTACAAGTAACATCTTTGATATAAAAGGAATTGTATATTTTCTTTCTGTGATTGCAGTATGCCTGTTCCTTACAACACAGTCTATTTTGAAGAGACGCTGGAATTAGTGGGGAGGTGAAAGAAAATGAAACTGAAAGAAAAGATGAAAAATAATAACCATAAAAAATTTGACAAAAAGAAACTGATTGGCACCATCAGTAAGAAGCATATCAAAAACGGCTCTTACACAATGGTTATGTCAGTGATATTTATTGCAGTAGTTGTAGTGCTCAACATGATCGTAAATGCGATTCCGTCCAAATATTCAGAAATTGATATCAGCAGCCAGAAACTCTACAGTATTGGTGATGATACAAAAGCAATGCTGAAAGATCTGGACAAGGACGTAACAATTTACCAGATTGCACAGAGCGGTTCTGAAGATGAAAATATTACCAATCTGCTTAAGAAATATGAAGATGAATCCAAGCATATTAAAGTAGAGCAGAAGGATCCTGTAGTAAATCCTAAATTTGTAACGGAATATACAAGTGATGATCTTTCTGCAAACAGTCTGATCGTTGTATGCGGCGACAGAAATAAAGTCATTGATTACAACAATATCTATGAGAGCACAATTGATTATCAGACCTACAGCTCTCAGACTACCGGTTTCGACGGTGAAGGTCAGATCACAAGTGCGATCGGATATGTAACATCCGAAGATCTCCCGATCCTTTATACACTCGAGGGACATGGTGAGAAGGAGATGGATTCTACTATCAAAGAAGACATCGAGAAGGCAAACATGGATATTCAGTCTCTGAATCTTCTTACAGAGGGAAGTGTTCCGGATGATGCAGACTGCCTGTTCATTGATTCTCCATCCACAGATATTTCAGAAGATGAAAAGACTGCTATTATTGATTATCTTGAAAATGGCGGAAAGGCGATGATTTTCTCTGATTATACAACAGAAGACCTGCCAAACTTTGATGCAGTTCTGGAAAACTATGGTGTTCAGAGAGAAGCTGGAATCGTATTTGAAGGTGATAATCAGCATTATGCAATGCAGATGCCATATTATCTGGTTCCGACTATAAACAGCACAGATGCAAGCTCTGAGACTGTTTCCGGAGGATATTATGTACTTGTACCATATGCACAGGGAATCAAAAAAATGGATGATGTAAGAGATACCGTAACGATCAACAGTATCCTCACCACATCAGACCAGGCATATTCCAAGACAGATCTGAACAGTGATACTCTGGAGAAAGAAGACGGAGACGAAGCTGGCCCATTTGATCTGGGAGTAAGCATCACAGAGACTCTGGATGATGACAAAGAAACGCAGATCGTATACTATTCAACTTCCAATCTGATGGAATCACAGGTAAATCAGATGGTATCCGGCGGAAATGAGAAGCTGATCATCGAATCCCTGAAGTGGATGACAGACACAGAAGACAGTGCAACCGTATCTATCCCATCCAAGAGCCTGTCTGTATCTTATCTGACACTTACAGACTATGATGCTGCATTCTGGAAGATCTGCACCATCGGTCTGATTCCTGGATTCTTCCTTGTTGTAGGGTTTGCAGTCTGGATGAAGAGGAGAAAAGCTTAAATGAAGAATAAAACTGTAAAAATGGTTCTTGCAGTTGTAGTTCTTGGTGTCTGCTGCGGGGCTTACGCAGGTGTAAAAACCTACGTAGCCCATCAGGAGCAGAAAGAATCCGAAGAAGATTCTGAAGAAAGCACAACTGTATTTACTGCATCAACAGATAACATTAAATCTCTGGATTTTATGGTTGATGATACAGAGACAACATTTGAAAAAGATGATGACAGCTGGGTAAAGAAAGACGAAACAGATTTTCCGGTAAATCAGACTACTCTGGACAGTGCAGCATCTGCTATTGCATCTGTCGATTCAGACAGAGTTCTGGAGGACGTAGATGATCTTTCAGAATATGGTCTGGACTCTCCGTCAAACACGATTAAGATTGTAACAAAATCTGATGAGGAAGATGGCGATGACATAACAACTACACTGTATGTGGGAGATGAAAATTCCTCCACCAGTCAGTATTATGTAAGAAAAGATGATGATGAGAAGACAGTATACCTGATAGATTCTTCCTGCGTAGAGCCGTTTGCCAAATCATTGAATGATTATGCGCAGATGGAAGATTTCCCTGCAATTTCCAATACAGATACCATTACAAAAATTTCTGTAGACGGCGATAATTCCTATGAATTATCAAAAGACGAAGATACAAGTACCTGGTCAGTAAAAGGCAGCGAGGATGAAGAAAAAGCAGACTCAGCTACCGTAAGTTCTCTGGTATCCTCATTCGGAAGCATGGCATATAGTTCACTTGCAGATTATAAATGCGACGACAAGAGCAAATATGGTCTGGATAAACCATATGCAACAATCACAGTAGATTATCAGGAAGAAGTTGCTGATGATGACACTGATGAAGACACACAAGATGATACGACAGCTTCCGGTGAGACGGCAGATGAAGATGCTTCATCTGTGGAAGAAAACAGTGACGATGCTGAACAGGATACAGAATCAGACGAAAGTGTAAGTGAAACTACGGATGAAACATCTGAGGCTGAAGATACTGACGGTGAAGAAGCAGAAGATGAAACATCAGAAAACTCAGACAGTGCATCAGACAATGAGGATTCTTCGGAAGAAGAAACTAAGATGGCAGATAAGCAGCTTACAATTCTTGTTGGAAATGAAACAGATGACAGCAGCAGATATGTCATGGTAAATGACAGCAATGAAGTCTATACGATGTCAACGGATACTCTGTCCGCGCTCACTGATAAATCAGAAGAAGACTTCTGGGATATGACAGTAAGTTATGTATCTTTAAACAGCCTCGGAAGCCTCAAAGTAAATTATCAGGGCAGTGATTATAAAGTAAATGTTTCACGTGAAACATCCACAGATGATGATGGAAACGATACAGAAACAGTTACCTATAAACTGAATGGTTCTGATCTGGATGAAACAACATTTACAACATTCTACAATAAACTGATCAACATGACGGCTCAGAAACGCCTGACAGATAAATATGAACCTGACGGTGATGCAGAACTGACAGCTATATTTACAGAAGAAGACGGTGATACACAGAAAGTTGCATACTATAGCTACGATACAAACTATTATGCAGCAGTGGAGGATAATAAAGTATATCTCGTAAATAAGATGAATGTAAAAGAACTGTTCACAGCATTTGAATCAGTTGTTGGAACAGAAGAAGATAGTTCAGATAAGACAGATTCAGACGAAGCAACAACAGATGATACTAAATCAGATTCAACAGATATGCCAGGTGAGAGCATAGAAGAGTCCAATGACAGTACATCTGAAACAGCCGGCATAACAAACGATTCTGATACATCCGAAGAGGAGAATGCAGATTCTCAGGAAACGGACAGTACAGAAGAGTAAAAGAATAAACGAATCTATAAAAAAGTGAGGCAGGCATATAGAATTTCTTCCATATGCCTGCCTCACTTTTTGTTGTATTAGAGCGTGTTTGAAAAATCATTCCCACAATCTGCACGCCCCATTTTGCGGTATATTTTGTCCGAATTCGGTTGCTGTAGTCACCGCAACGTCGCCCTCTTCCGACTTGAAATAAAAAAATTTATCCTTCAAAATTGTCTCAAAATCAACTCGTCGACTCATTCTGGCTTAAATATAAGGCTTAAAAGAAGATTTTAACCTGTTCAAGAAACGCTTCAGGTGCTTCAACATGTGGAAGATGTTTTGTTTCTTTGAGAACAGAAACTTCAATAGCCGGGTTGGAGGCACAATAATCATCAGTGACAGCCTTTCCGTTTGGCTCTGTTTCACCTTCAACAATATAAATACTGTTATCCAGTGCCTTAAGTGCATGACAGATATTTATATTTATATACTTAGCTGCAAGACTGGAGTACAAAAATCTGGTATAATATCCACCTTTATGAGCTGCTTCATAATAAGCATCTGCCATTTGATTATCCACATGGAATGGATTATAATACATCTTCTCGATAAAAAGATTATTTATATTAGCACGTGATACGATCATATGATAAACCAGAGTTCCGAAAATCGGAATTTCCAGAGCTGCTTTTAACAGGCGGTCCTTTCTGTTTGGCATCTGTTTTAATTGAGTCAGGCTGGGCGGATTTACCAGCATGATTTTGTTAAAAAGTTCTTTCTCATTGTGACAGGCCATAGTAACAAAAGAGCCTGAAAAACCACTTGCAATCACATCTGTTTTCTGACCAATTATTTTTTTGATAAAATCACTGATCATCTGAACATAAACAAAATTTGTATAGGTAATGCTGGATTTGTCCGAACGTCCGCATCCTAACAAATCAACAGTATATACGGTATGGTCAATTGCCAGTTCGTCTTCAATTTTGCTCCATTCATACCCGGAAGCTCCAGGTAAAGTGTCATGAATCAAAAGAATCGGTGACCCAGTTCCCTTTTTGGTATAATAAATGTTCCCAAAGCGCCATTCAAAGTAATTGTCATTAGAAATGTGGAGCATCTGTTTTAATTGTGCAGCAGTAGCAATCGTGTGGTTAATGAAATGAACAGCAACAGTTGCGCCGGTCATCAGAGCAGCAAATGTAAGAAATTTGTGCTTGTTTTTACTCATTTTCGGCCTCCTTTATCAAGCATAACAAGTGATTAGCCTGCTAAAATTATATACCCATATTATACCGCGATACTGTCTGTTTTACAAGAAAATATGATGCGAAAAAAGAACCATATGGATTGATGATGTTACTGTTCACTCCGTTCACAGCAACACGCTTCGCGATGCACAGAATTTATGCTAATCGCATAAATTCGCGCGGTATGTCTCGGGTTTTCTGTGACCTTCACTCACAAAAAACCCGAGACATACAAGCCAAAATTCCATTGCCGCAGGCAATCTGGAATTTTGGCTGCGTTACTGAGAACGGAGTGAACAGTAACGATTGATGGAAAAAGAAAATGTCAATCACCACAAAATATACAATATTTATGCTAAAAATAATGTGTTTTTTTATGTTTCACGTGAAACATTATGTGGCATGATTAAAATAAAAGTGTTATAATAAACCTGCATATGCCTGTTGGCATTATAAAAAATAATGTAACAGGCAAAATAGGAATAACTACAATTAAAACCTCATAAAGGAGGAATGAAGTTGGGAAGAATTATAGCAGTTGCTAATCAGAAAGGCGGAGTTGGAAAGTCAACAACTGCAATTAATCTTTCAGCATGTCTTGCAGAAAAAGGGAAAAAGGTTCTCGCAATTGATATGGATCCACAGGGAAATACTACCAGTGGTTTCGGCGTTGATAAGAACGGCATAGAAAATACATTGTATGAACTTTTGCTTGGAGAGGCAGAAACGAAAGACACGATTGTAAAAGATGTTGTTGAGAATCTTGACCTGATTCCATCTAATATTAATCTTTCCGGTGCAGAAATCGAGCTGGTAGGAATCGATGATAAAGAATTTATCTTAAAGGGAATCACAGATAAGCTTCGACGTAAATATGATTACATAATACTGGATTGTCCGCCATCATTAAATATGCTGACGATCAATGCATTAACCGCAGCTACATCTGTATTAGTGCCAATCCAGTGTGAATATTATGCGCTGGAGGGACTTTCACAGCTGATTCATACCATTGATCTGGTAAAAGAAAGACTGAATAAACGTCTGAAAATGGAAGGCGTAGTATTCACAATGTATGACGCAAGAACAAACCTGTCTCTGCAGGTAGTGGAAAACGTAAAAGAGAATTTAAATCAGAATATTTATAAAACAATTATTCCACGTAATGTAAGACTGGCGGAGGCTCCAAGCTATGGACAGCCGATTAATATCTATGATCCGAGATCAGCAGGAGCAGAAAGCTACAGGCTTCTGGCAGAGGAAGTGCTCAACAGGGAGGATAATTAATGGCAGGAAGAAAAAACGGTCTTGGCAGAGGCTTAGATGCATTTTTTCCAGACAGAACATCTGTTGTCAAAGAACCTGCCAGAAAGACAATAACCAAAACAGTTAAAACAGAGAAGAAATCTGACGTAGCTGAAAAACAGACAAACCCTACTGTTGCAAAGAAGCAAACAGCAGATTCGAAAACAGGGGCAATGATCGTAAAGATCTCAAGTGTAGAGCCGAATATGGATCAGCCACGTAAACAGTTCGATGAAGATGCACTCATGGAACTGTCTGAGTCTATTAAACAGTACGGCGTACTCCATCCACTTCTCGTGTCTGATAAAAAGGACTACTATGAAATAATTGCAGGTGAAAGACGATGGAGAGCGGCAAAGCTTGCCGGACTGACAGAGATTCCTGTAATTGTTAAAGAGTTTTCTGAGCAGGAATTAGTAGAAATTTCCCTGATTGAGAATATTCAGCGGGAAGATTTAAACCCTGTGGAAGAAGCGATGGCATATAAACGACTGATTGATGAATTTCATCTGAAACAGGATGAAATCGCAGAGCGTGTAGGGAAGAGCAGAACAGCAGTAACAAATGCAATGAGACTTCTCAAACTCAGTGAAAAAGTGCAGCAGATGCTGATTGATGAGATGATCACTGCCGGTCATGCCAGGGCAATCCTTTCGATAGCAGATAAGGAAAAGCAGGAATCAATTGCAATGAAGGTTTTTGACGAGAAATTAAGTGTTCGTGAAACAGAAGCGCTTGTAAAACGTATGCTGGAGCCGCCAAAAACAGCAAAGAAGAGCAAATTCAGTTCTGCTGAGGATGCAATATATGAGAGTCTGGAAGAAAAAATGAAAAGTATCATGGGTACCAGAGTCCAGATTCACAGAAAGAAAAATGACAAAGGTAAAATTGAAATTGAATATTATTCCAAGGATGAACTGGAAAGAATCATAGATCTTTTCGAATCCATTGGTTAGGAGTGACAGTAATATGAGTGGCATTTTTGAAAATCTTGGAATTGATTCCGGGATCATCATTATTATACTGCTGATTCTTACTATCTTCCTGCTGGTAAGGAATATCAGTATGAATATGCGCCTGAGCCGTCTGGAACGTAAATATAAGACGTTCATGAAAGGTTCAGATGCACAGTCTCTGGAAAAAGTATTCGTTAGAAAATTCGCTCAGATAGATAAGCTCTATGATGCGAAGGAAGAACATGATCATGATCTTCTTTTTATCAAAAAGAATCTTGATAAAATGTTTAATAAATATGGTGTAGAAAAGTATGACGCATTTGATGATGTAGGTGGAAAGTTAAGTTTTGCGTTGGCTTTGCTGGACAAAGAGAATACAGGCCTTATCTTAAATGCAGTACACAGCCGGGACAATTGTTTTTTGTATATGAAAGAAATTGTAAAAGGCGAATCCTACGTTATGCTCAGCCAGGAAGAAGTAGAGGCACTTCGTAAGGCAGTGAATTTTGGACTGGATAATATTGAAGAATAAAGTTTTTTAAAAGTTACTGTGAACGGAGTGAACAGTAATGTTTAAAAGTTGAAAACAAGAGCATACTAAAAGAGAATCTGTTTTGTGCAGGAATGCACATGATATGATAAATTGATATCAGGGGGAAAGTTGTTGCCAGATTTTACCCTGACATCATTACATAATGTAATAGAATATTTCAGGAGGAACAAGATGTTAGATATTAAATTTGTGAGAGAAAATCCGGAAGTTGTAAAACAGAATATCCGCAACAAATTTCAGGATAATAAACTGGAATTAGTGGATAAAGTTCTGGAACTGGACAAAGAGAATCGCGAAATCAAACAGGAAGTAGAAGCTCTTCGTGCAGAGAGAAATAAAATTTCCAAACAGATCGGTGCACTGATGGCACAGGGAAAGAAAGAAGAAGCTGAAGAAGTAAAGAAACAGGTAGCTGCTTCCGGAACCCGTATTGAAGAACTTTCCACAAGAGAAAAAGAGGTAGAGGAAGAACTTCTCAAAGATATGATGGTAATTCCGAATATCATTGATCCATCTGTACCGATCGGTAAAGATGACAGCGAGAACGTAGAAATCGAGAAGTTTGGTGAACCGGTTGTTCCGGATTTTGAAGTGCCATATCATACAGAAATTATGGAAAATTTTGATGGAATCGATCTTGACAGTGCAAGACGTGTTGCGGGAAATGGTTTCTACTATTTAATGGGAGATATCGCAAGACTTCACTCAGCAGTAATCTCCTATGCACGTGACTTCATGATAAACAGAGGTTTTACTTACTGTGTACCTCCTTTTATGATCAGAAGCAATGTTGTAACAGGTGTAATGAGTTTTGCTGAAATGGATGCCATGATGTATAAGATTGAGGGTGAAGATTTATACCTGATCGGAACAAGTGAACATTCTATGATCGGTAAATTTATCGATCAGATCATTCCTGAGGAAGAACTTCCGAAAACTCTTACAAGCTATTCTCCATGTTTCCGTAAGGAAAAAGGTGCTCATGGACTTGAGGAGAGAGGCGTTTACCGTATTCATCAGTTTGAAAAACAGGAAATGATCGTTGTCTGCAGACCGGAAGAGAGTCCGATGTGGTTTGATAAATTATGGCAGAATACAGTAGATCTGTTCCGTTCTCTGGATATTCCGGTTCGTACACTTGAGTGCTGCTCCGGTGACCTGGCAGACTTGAAAGTAAAATCTCTTGACGTAGAAGCATGGTCTCCACGTCAGAAAAAATATTTCGAGGTAGGAAGCTGTTCAAACCTTGGTGATGCACAGGCACGTCGTCTTAAGATCCGTGTAAACGGAAAAGATGGTAAGAAATATCTTGCACATACATTAAATAATACTGTTGTAGCACCGCCTAGAATGTTGATCGCATTCCTGGAGAATAACCTGAATGCAGACGGTTCTGTAAGTATTCCTAAAGCTCTGCAGCCATACATGGGTGGTATGACAAAGATTGAGAAAAAGCACGCTTAATGGAGGGTGAGCTTTTTCAGGGAGGTGTTCTTATGCACAGTTATCTGAGGGCAGTTGGTTTTTCCAGGATCACCAAAAGAAGCAGTATCAGACAGATCATTACGGATGTGGTTGAAACTTATGATGAGAAAACAGTCATAGAGAACTACCCTGATGGTATGTTTGCAGAGTTTTCCAAGAATTATGGATGCGATTGTGGAATTACTGTCTGCGGGCAGTATGATGAAAACAACGTATTTTATCCGGATTATTATTTTCCTTTTTTTCGTGGAACAGGCATTACAACACAGGAGAGTGTTGTGATAGAAAGACATGCAGACAAAGAATCTTTTGCAGGTGCCTGTGACGATTTGAGAATTGGGGTTACTTTAATTTTCTATCTTCAGAATGCTGCTGAGTATCTGCAACAGCGTGAAAAAGGCAACATACTTCCGGGTGGCCAGCCTTTAACCCTTTCCGGGCTGGCCAGGGAAGGAAAAATCCTTTTTCCTGTAGAGAAAGATAAAGAAGCAGTAAAAGCAGAACGTGAACTGACAAAGAACAGAAATCATCTCATTGCAGCCGCCAGAAACGGTGATGAAGATGCAATGGAAAGCCTTACAATGGAGGATATGGATACATATTCCATGATTTCTCAGCGTATAGTTACAGACGATATTTTTTCAATAGTGGATTCCTATTTCATGCCATATGGGATTGAATGTGATCAATATAGTGTCATGGGTGAGATTCTGGATTTTATGACATTCAAGAACATTATAACAGGAGAAGAAATCTGCCAGCTTACATTAGACTGTAATGATATGCAGTTTGATGTTTGTATCAATAAGAATGATTTGCTGGGGGAGCCAAAGATCGGACGTAGATTCAAAGGAATCATATGGCTCCAGGGACAGTTGCACTATTAAAATTAAAAGATATGTTTAGAATGATAGCATGGACGAGAGTACTTCGCCCATGCTTTTTTTGTGTCATAGTACTTCGAACTCTGCTGAACTGTCTTAAATGCATTATTTACGAGGATTGCTATAAGACGTACAGAACAGAAATGGAATGAAGATATACAGGAAAACACCGGAAATCCAGAAGATACCACATTTCTGGAAGTAAAGGGAGATGTACTTTCTATGTGTTGATTTATTTGTAACATTTTTCGTTTATAGATGTTATATTAGTGAAAGAGATAAAAAACTGGAAACAAAACAGATATGAAAGGTGTATCCGGAGCAAAAATCAAGGAAGGGGGAATGATAGAAGTGGATAATCAAATCTTATTAAAGCTTTACAGCCTTTATCAGAAAGAATTATATTTATATTTGTATTCACTTTGTGGGGACAGACATCTGGCAGAAGATTTGCTCCATGAAACCTTCCTGAAAGCACTTCTGGCCTTGCCGGATGGACATGGCAATATGCGGGCATGGCTCTATATGGTAGCGAGAAACCTGTTCTATAATCAACAGAAAAAGAAATCACGGGAGATTCTGATGGATGAACAGATATATCCTTTAGAAGAAAAAACAGAGAAAGGTCTGCCTGAAAAAATTTTCGAGGAAGAAGACAGGCGAATGCTTTATCAGGCAATCCGCAGACTGGATATAAAGAAGCGGGAAATCATTCAGATGCAGTATTTTGGCGGAATGACACAGAAAGAAATCGCGGCAGTTTTACATATCACGTTGGAAAATGTACGGGTGCTTGCATACCGGGCAAGGAAAGAATTAAAAAAATATCTGGAAGAGTGTAGAAAGGAGGAATCTCAATGACGTATCGTGAGTTACTGAACTTATATAAACAGGGAAAATTGGACGATGTTAGAAAAAAAGAAGTTGAAGCATCTATTGAAAAACAAGACGCAATCAGTGAATTTCTCTATGAAGAAGGTGAGATACCAGAATTTTCTGATCTGGAAAGTGAGAATGCAGAGAATCCGGAAAATGAAGAATGGTTATCAGGACAGAAAAACAATCAAAAAGATGAGATCAACAGGCAATTTATAAAAGAAATCAGGTGGTCAATCCGCAAGACTTTTATTAAAATGGGAATAATTGTAGGAGTAGCTGTCCTTGTAATTGTTTTATGTGCTGTATTTATCCTCCCAAAGGCCGTGTCAGATTTTTATTATAATCCCAATGAAGTAGTTGGCAAATATGAAGAAATGACTACGACCAGAATGGATTTGGATCTTTCTGTTTATTCTGAGCTGTTTTTGGCGGGTAATCATCGTAGTCAGGTCAGTGCGGTATCGAGAGGGTATGGTGAATACGATATTATCATTCCGCAGACTTTTAGTTGGACTGGAAAATTCACTTCTGTCAGCGGACGTTTGGTGCGAGGAAACCTTACTTTTTATGACAATAACATATTGAGCAGACCACTTATGCAGTTTTATCTCCCGGGAGATACGACCGCGTGGGAGGCGTGGGAAGTGGATGAAAATGGAAAAGAAACTAAAGTAGACACAGAAATGCGTAAGGAGGAAAGCGTTCAGGATTCCAAAGACGCAATCGCAGAATACAATGATAACGACTGGTATCTTGCCTATGTTTCCATAAATGATATTGTGGATTACAGAGATTTTATTGAGTGGTATCAGAAGCTGTCTGATGATAAAGAACTGGAATGGGGAGAACTCTGGTGTGCAGTTCATACGGAAGACGCGGATGGTTACTGTGTGGAACCAAACATTGGCTTTTGCCCGTATCCGTCGGGGATGAGCATGAATTGGGACAGAGAGAAATATCCGTATCTGTCGCTTCTGGATAATACAGATATCTGTCATGATGTGGATGTGACAGACGAAGAAATTATGCAGACCCATTTTATCAGCATGCTTTCCTACATTCAGGATTATGACGACATTATTTCAATGATGGGACAGACGACGGATTCTCCGAACAGATACCAGGATATGATTAACTATGTAAAGAAAAATGGGCTGAAGATCCATGGCTTTGCAGTTTATGCAAAGAAAAAGAATCTTCTCGAATTATATAAACAAGATATGGTGTCCTATGTCCAGACAATACTACAAAATTAAGAAAGAAGTGCAGATATATCAGAAGAGATATTTCTGCACTTTTTTAATCAAATCAAGTAAGCAGCGAAGCGGATTGTGAATATTTGTCTGAATGTAAAATTTAAAATGAGAAGCCAGATTATGCTTGTAATTTTTCTTTAGATATAGTAAAATCATAGCTATGGGTTAGGAATTCTCATAGTTCAGTTAGATATAGTATCCGTCTCTATAAAGAGAGCAGGGGTATTTCTCTGAGTAAAAAAACAACCCAGAAAAATCTGTGATTGACAGCTTGTAAAAGAGCTGATAATCTAATATATGGCCGAAGGGAAAAATCCCAGAAACCCAGTAAAATCAAGGGTTTGCGGCATGTGTCGTCATAGCTCAGCTGGATAGAGCACTCGCCTCCTAAGCGAGGGGTCGGAGGTTCAAATCCTCTTGGCGACGGGCTTCAAAGCGTTCGAAAATGTTAGCTGGATTAGCTGACAACGAACGCTTTTGTTATTTTCAAATCACGTTCGTGACACAAAATTCCATTCAAAATGATCAATTTCCAGCTAACGCAATCCGATTTTTGTTAGCTGACAGCTAATCAAAATCACCGGTTTGCAAACATGGGTTTTAGGAAGTCCAGCTAACATTTGGGTTCCGCTCTGTTGTCACCCCTTATTTGGGGATGCAAATCAGAGAAAAGGCGGGAAAAGAAACAATCTCTCCCAAACTTGCAAACATGAATTAGCTGAAACAGTATTCAATTCTATTAGCTACAGCTAATGGTCAAACAGCAATGTCTGTTTGGAACTTTACTATCTATAAAAGTTCCAGGCAGGCATTTTTTAGTTCCTGAATCCTGGAGGAAAGGAGTCAAGATGACTGAACCAAACAGACAATCAGAAGAAAATGAAGAAAGAATCATAGAAATTGAGATTGAGCGTCTTCGACCGTTCAAAGAGCATCCGTTTCAGGTGAAAGATGATAAGGAAATGTTTCTTCTGCAGGAAAGCATTGAGAAGTATGGAATATTAAATCCGCTGATCGTCAGACCGGTACCGGATGGATACTATGAGATCATATCCGGTCACAGAAGAAAACATGCTGCGGAGAAACTGGGATACCGTAAAGTACCGGTAATCATCCGGGTATTAAGTGAAGATGATTCCATCTTGAGCATGGTAGATTCCAATCTTCACAGAGAACGGATTAGTTACAGTGAAAAAGCTTTTGCTTACAAACTGAAGAATGACGTATTAAAAAGAAAAAGTGGTCGAAAAAAGAGCCAAGTTGACCACAAAACACCAAGAAAGCGGGCAATAGAAATCATCAGTGAAGATTGTGGTGATAGCCCAAAACAAGTGCAGCGTTATATCTCACTGACAAAACTGATACCGGAAATGTTGCAGAAACTGGATGATGAGATTATTTCTTTTTGTCCGGCTGTAGAGATAGCTGCATTAAGTGAAAAAGAACAAAGAGAACTGCTTGTAGCAATGGAGTATGCACAGGCAATCCCATCACTCTCACAGGCCCAGAGGATCCGGCAACTGAGTAAAGAAAAACAGTTGTCACTGGAAAAGATGGAAGAGATCATGTGTGAAGTGAAAAAGGGTGAGATCACAAGAGTGGCATTCACAAACGAGCAGTTGCACAAGTATTTTCCAAATTCTTATACACCGGCAATGATGAAACGGGAAATACTGGCACTGTTGAAATTATGGAAAAAAGAATCATGGGAAAGTTAAAGGAGGAAGAAATCATGTGTAAAGTTATATCCGTAGTAAACCAGAAAGGTGGCGTCGGAAAGACCACCACAACCGTAAATGTAGGCATTGGACTGGCAAGAGAAGGTAAGAAAGTGTTGCTGATCGACGCGGATCCACAGGGAAGTTTAACCGCAAGTCTTGGATATGAGGAACCGGATGATCTTCGCATCACATTGGCAACGATCATGATGGATGTCATCAACGAAGAAGAAATCTCTCTGGAAGATGGGATTTTACATCACCAGGAAAATGTAGATTTTCTCCCGGCAAATATTGAGCTTTCCGCACTGGAAGTAACGATGGGAAATGTTATGAGCAGAGAAATGATCATGAAAGAATATATCGATGCGATACGATGCCGATACGATTATATCCTGATCGACTGTATGCCGAGCCTTGGTATGATGACAATCAATGCACTGGTCTCTTCCGATTCTGTGTTGATACCTGTGCAAGCCGCATATCTGCCGATGAAAGGACTTCAGCAGCTGATCAAGACCATTCTTACAGTAAAGAAAAGACTGAACCGGAAACTGGCGATTGAGGGCATTCTCCTGACCATGGTAGATTTCAGAACCAATTACGCAAGGGATATTGCATCGAGAGTACATACAACCTACGGAAGTCAGATCGAGGTATTTGAAAATGTGATCCCAATGTCTGTAAAAGCTGCTGAGACCAGTGCAGAGGGAAAAAGCTTTTGCTTACAAAATGAAACAAGAGGCCATGAAACACCAAGGTTCTCGGACAGACTTGACTTTGGAACAAAATGTCCCAAAGTTCAAAAGAACAACGGAAGCAATTGCGGATGGGACAGGTGAAAGTTCTAAGCAGATTCAGCGTTACATCCGACTGACAGAGTTAATACCAGAACTTCTTGATCTGGTAGATAACAAAAAGCTTCAGTTCACGGTTGCCGTAGATATTTCCTACATCGATAAGGAAGTACAGGAATGGATTTACGAATATATCAGCGACACCGGATTTATCAAGCCAAAACAGATTGCAGCACTCAGAAATCAGCTGAATGATGGACCAATCAATCAGATCCAGATGTTATCAATTTTCAATAACTGTGTGATGGCAAAGAAAGTATCCAGGTCTCTCACTTTCTCAGAAAAGAAACTGACAAAGTACTTTCCGGATGATTATACAGCCAAAGATATGGAGCAGGTGATTGAATCATTATTAGAAAAATGGATGCAGGAACAGTCCTGTTAAGGATAGAAAAAGCTAAGAAAACAAAGTCAAAGAAGTTTAAAAAGAGGACTTCTTAGCAGAAAATGAAAGGAGGAAATTATGGAGAAAAAAATGACATTTAATTATTTTTACGGTACCGAAGCTGATCAGTTCAGCTTCTACCGCATACCAAAAGCATTATTTACAGACAGTTACTTTAAAGATTTATCGAGCGATGCTAAAATTTTATATGGACTGATGTTGGATCGAATGTCTCTTTCCATCAAGAATCAGTGGTTTGATGACAAAAACAGAGCATATATCTATTTTTCCATCGAAGATATCATGGAATTACTGAACTGTGGCAGAAATAAAGCCATCAAATCCATGAGAGAACTGGATGACGAAACAGGAATTGGTTTGATTGAAAAACGCAGACAGGGATTTGGAAAGGTGAACGTTATCTACGTGAAAACCTTTATGCCCGAGAAAACAGATGAGAAAAAATTTGAAGAGGAATTAAAGAAGTTTAAAAAACAAACTTCTGTGGAAAATGAGGAATCTACAGAAGTTTACAATTCAAACTTCATGAAGTCCCAAAATCAAACTTCTAGAAGTCCCGAAAACAAACTTCAAGAAGTTTACATTTCAAACCCTAATAATACTAATCTTAGTGATACTGAAATGAATGATAATAAATCTAATCCTATCATATCTGTGGATGAGAAAAGATTTGATAGCGATAATCACTCTGAGGATTATCAGGCTTATGAAAACCTTGTCAAAGAGACCATTGATTATGAATCACTGAAAGTAACCCATCATGACGATATGCGAAAGGTAGATGAAATCGTGAACCTGATCGTAGAAACTGTGATGTGTAAAAACGACAAGATATTGATTGCCAGCAATTGGTATCCGGCATCACTGGTGAAGAAAAAATTTCTGATGCTGACCTATTCACATATCGAGTATGTCTTACACTGTATGAGTGGTAACACCACAAAGGTGAAGAATATCAAGAAATATTTGTTAGCAGCCCTGTTTAATGCACCGTCAACGATGAACGGGTATTATCAGGCAGAGGTGAACCATGATATGCCAGGACTGGTAAGATAGGAGGTGCACATGTTTATTTTAAAATTTGCTGGGAAGATATTATTACTGCCGGTATGGCTGATTCTTTTTGTGATCGGCCTGGCAGTGAAGATGACAGTACAGACTTATGCGGTTGTCAGAGGGATCCTTGGGTTTATATTCACTTTGTTGATTATAGCGACTGCATACTGTTATCATGACTGGGTACAGGTTGCATTTCTATTTTCGCTGAGTGTAATTCTGTATCTGATCCTGTTTGCAGGAGTATTCGTGGACACTGTACTGGACATGACAAGAGAACGTCTTATTGATTTTATTAT
>NZ_JBWJVQ010000237.1:0-27321 GCF_056339875.1 Blautia sp. ZXY-1-C6 | reverse complement strand
TAGGATATACATTAACTGCAATAATAGGAGGGGCATTGCCGGGAAGCCTTCTGATTTTTGTATGGAATCGAAAATTATATATGGAATTGGATTTGCTTAAACTAATAATATTATCATTTGCTATACCTGGAATACTTTATGTATGTAACATTTTTGTCTGTTTACCGATTATGTCGTTGTATAATGAGTTTAAACATGATACTGAAATTTTTAGTGTAGAATTTATTTTCATAATTCCGGCAATATTGACATGGATTGAAATTGGTTATTTAGTTATGAGCAAAATACTTTTACCAGAATATACAATTAGGGATTTTGTTGCAAAATGGGGAATTATAGGAATATATTTTGTAATATCAGGAGGGATACTGGATGTATTTTTACTTCCAATATTAAAAAAAGGATTAAAATACATAAAAAAAATTAGGAGCAGCAAATAAAGAAATTTTCAAGTGATTATTAGTCAGAAAAGAAATGGTATTATGTAATAAAAAAATTGTTGCATAAAAGAAAGCACTCAACGCCTTAATTGGTATTGGGTGCTTTTTTAGTGTTTTATTCTTCTGTATAATCATTTGAGTTATTATTTTTGTTTTCAGTTGAAGAATGCGAAGATTCTTGTAGAAAGTTTAAATCAGGTATTTTTAAATGCCTTAATGATAATGTTGGGGGCACATAAGCACCTTCAGGGGTTAGGCCAGCTGCCTCTAGTTCGTTATCGTTTGGTTCATGGCACTGGGGTAATAATCGTTTATCAAGCCGCATTAAAGCATAATCCATAACATCTTCGATTAATTCATCTAATAAGTTATTTGGACAATAAAATAATTTGTTTTGAGGGCTTTTTATGATAAATCCTTTGCTTAGTCTCATTGGGGCATTAAGCGTACTTATTCCGGAAGCTTCATCTTCGTTTTCTGGTATCTCGTATAGTTCATAATTATAAAAATTAAGTAAGGTATCGAAACAATTAGCTTTTTGATAATTAGTGGTATTAGATTTAGTTTTTTCTTCGGGAAAAATATTATCATCTCTACAAAGCAAATAATCTGCACGAACATGTAAAACTTCAGCGAAATTATTAGCTGCATCTACAGAAAGCTTACGTTTACCTCTTTCAAACATACAGACCGTTTCTTTTTTATAGTTTGCTCTGTTCCCTAAAGCTTCTTGGGTATATCCTGAGAGAAGCCTGCACTTTTTTAGGCGCTGTCCACATTCAATGTTAATGTTCATGTTAACTTCCTCCGTTTTTGTTTATTTTAAAGATGATTTAAGCAATATTAGAATGATTTAGAAATGTTAAGTTAATTAACATGTGAACCATAAATGCTGTTAATTTTATTAACATCTATGTTATAATAATACCATAAAAGAACCACATAGACAATGACGAAGTGGTAGAAAGGAATAAAATTTTATGAAAAGAAGAATTACAAACAATGAATTTGGAATTGAATCCAAAGCCGGACGTATTGAACAGGCGTGTGCAAGATATGGCGTTGGTAGAACTACTATGAGAAATATCGCAAAAGAGGCAGGAGCTGAAGTAAAAGTAGGAAAATGTTATTTGATTAATTTTTCAAAAGTAGATGCTTTTATAGACAGTATTTCTGAGTAAGGTGGCGATTCTATGGGAGTATATGAAAATCTGCTGCCGGGCAAAGAAAATGCGCTGACACCGGAGTATCTTACTGTGAAATGCCATTTTTCCAGTGTTCGGATGCTTCAAAAACAGATCGAAGCAGAACGCAAGGCCGGCAAAGTCATATTATCAAACACAACTCCGCCTGGAGGATATTATCTTCCTGCAGCAGGAAACACGATGGAAATCCGAAAGTTTATTCGTACTTTAGAGAATAGAGGTGAAAATACATTGAAAGCTCTGGAAAGTGCAAGAGAGTTATTGAAGGAATTGGAAGGTGATAATCTTTGACCTATGAGGAAATCTTATCACATTTTCAAGTGAAGAAATATGGCAATGGAAAGGTACAAGCACTCTGTCCGGCACATCCTGATAAGGAAGCCAGTTTGACGATTACGCAAGGGAATAATGGTAGGACTTTATTAAAATGCCATGCGGGTTGCAGCTCTGAAAGTGTTGTACTGGCAGCAGGATTAAAAATGGCAGACTTATTTAGTGAAAGTAGGCCAGCAGAGGAATGCTGGCGAATGTACATAGAAAGCCGAGAGAAAAGAAAGATTGAGGCTGTATACAATTACGTATCTATTAACGGCGAATATGCTTACACAAAAATACGCCTTGAAGGTAAGAAAATGCTTTTCGGAATACTTAAGGATGGGCGGTTTGAATATGGCTTGAAAGGAAGGAACAAAAAGGAATTCAATGCAATATTCGGAAGTGTTCCACGAATAAAAGAAGCTATTGAAAGAAACGAACCGATTTTTATACCTGAGGGTGAAAAGGACGTTAATACACTGGTAAAGAAAGGCTATACTGCTTTTTCATGTGGCGGGGCTAATGATTGGAATAAGAACGTATCAGAACTGTGTGCGGGTGCTGAAGTTGTCATTCTGGCTGATAATGATGCTCCAGGGAAGAAACTGGCAGCTGCTATTGAAAAAGATTTAAAAGGAATTTCTAAGAGTGTAAAGATAATTGTTCCGATGCCCGATACGCCAAAAGCAGATATAACTGATTATTTTGAAGAGGGACATACTGTTGAAGAATTTGAAAATTTAATAAGGAATGTTGATGATACAGAGAAGATTTGTGTAGATGTTCAGCAAGATCAGAAGCAGGATACAGGTAAAAAACGATCTGTAATACAAAAAAGCAAGGACGAAGTAGCTGGATGTCCGGCATTAGTCTTTAAATTCCTCGACTGCAACTATGATGAAGATGGAAATGTAAAAAGCGTAAAACAGCTGGTACATAATTTTGAAATCGTTATGGATAAAGACAGCCGTTTCGCCGGGAAAATCCGTCTTAATGAGTTTGCACAGCAACCTTATCTATATGGTAATGTGCCATGGGAGAATGAGAATAATTGCAGAGCATGGAGCAGCCATGATGATTCAGCTTTGTTTTCGCTGATACAGGCTGATTATGGGCTTAAAAGTCGGCAAGACTTCGCAGATGCGCTGAAAAATGTTTCTATGCGCAATAAATTCCATCCGGTAAGAGAACTACTGGATTCCCTTACATGGGATGGAAAAGAGCATATAAGAAGCCTGCTGCCGGAATATCTTGGAGCAGAGGATTCTGATTATACATACCAGGTAATGCGCTTATGGATGTTAGGAGCTGTTTCAAGAGTGTATAAACCCGGAAATAAATTTGATTATACAATCATTTTACAGGGTTCACAGGGCATTGGCAAGAGTACGTTTCTGAAATTGATGGCTTTGGACGATTCCTGGTTCAATGATTCGTTGGATAGTTTGGATTCAGATAAAGCGGTACAGTCCCTTACAGGATCATGGATCATTGAGCTCGCTGAATTAAAGTCACTGGCTCGAACGGCTGGAGGCGTTGAGAGTGTAAAAAGGTTTTTGACCGCAACGCAGGATAAATACAGGATTCCTTATGAGCGGCGGGCAGACACATTTTACAGACAGTGTGTATTCGCCGGAACTACCAATAAAGATGATTTTTTGCAGGATGAAACAGGAAACAGGCGTTTTCTTATTATTCACACAGGCTTTACAAAAACATCTAAGAGCCTTTTTACACCAGAAGTTATGGACGATATAAAACAGGCATGGGCGGAAGCAGTGCATATTTGGAAAAACGAAGATCCAGAATTGATACTTCCGGAAAACTGTATGCAGCAGGCTAAAGAACTTCAAGAGGCAAATATGGCAGATGATGGCAAGCGTGGAATTATTCTGGACTATTTGGAAGGAAAAACTCAGGTGTGTGCTAGAGAAATATGGTTCGAAGCATTAAAGGAAACCATACCACCAAAAAATTGGCAGGCATCAGAAATAAATAATATCGTTGCTAAAATACCGGGATGGGAAAGGCTTAAAACCCCACGTAAATTTGATGGATATGGACAACAACGAGGCTTCAGAAAAATAGCAATGAAAACTACAGAAGAGGAATCTGAAAATTCTGAGTTTGTTGTTGTTTCAGAGCAAGAACAAATGGAGCTTCCGTTTGATTAAGTAATTTTGCGGTTGTTTTTATGGATTGTAGTGAAGTTTGTAGAATGAATGTAGTTCGCTTAAATTCAGTATTTACAAGTGTTTCTACATATTCTACAAATACTACATTCTATAAAAAAAAATATATAAAAGATAATAATATAGGGATATAAGGGTATATAAAGAAACCTTTAAACTCTTTGGAACGATTGTAGTTGTAGTCTGTAGTTGGATTTTGTAATGGATTTTATAGGCGGTTTACCGCCGGAAAGGGAAAAATATATGTCAAAAAAATTAAAGAAACAGTCGGTATATTCAGTAGCTGATTTAGAAAGTTTGAAAGGATTTACAGTAGATGAAGTGAAATCAGATTCAAGGGGGGCTGAATGTAACTATGAAGCTTGTAAATAAAGCAGGAAACGTTGTAAAAATATATGTTGATTCAGTTTTGTTTGGAGCTGAATTAGTGAAATATACAGAGGAGTAACTTAATCATAGGGGAAACGATAATTATAGGCGGTAATCCGCCGGAAAGGATACTAATCATGAAAATAATGACACAGGATAAAACACGAGTTTTAAATTTTAAAATGACGTATATCAGTTATGTAAGTAAGAACCGTATTTGTGAGAGTGATTTTAGTATTGCGGAATATGCAAGTCCAGAACGCGCAAAAGAAGTGTTGAATGATATGTTTCAAAAGTATGTAGCAGGAGAAAAAGCGTATATCATGCCGGAGGAGTAATCATTGGATAATGAAAAGGAATTAAGACAGGTATATGACATATTAACTGCTGCCTGGCGAGCATACAGAGAACATTACCCGCCGGGAAATCCGCAGGATGATACATACTGGTCAAAGCTGGTAGCTAATCTTCACGAAATAGAATCGCAATATAATTGCCAGTTGTGCCGGGATATCTTGTGCAATGTTGCGTCAGATCTGGAGCACAAAGCAAAAGTCCTGTATCAGTCAAAGTAACTGACGCAGGACCGTATAAAAGGGGTGAGTCTTTCTGTAAGCTATTATACCACAAACAGGACAGGAGGACTCTATACCAATGAGCATCAGAAAAATGAAATTGAAAGATTATGGGATTACGCCGGGACGGGCAGCAGAACTCAAAGAAATGGTAAAAGATAAACAGTATTATTCTTTAGTAATCGAAGCATGCAATAGGGCAAATGAATTTCTTGCCTCGCATCTGGTAAAGAGTTTTACAGAAAGCGTGGGATATCGCCAGATATTCAAAAACAGCAATTCATGTGAACTTCCATGCACTGAAAATGATTTTTATGGTTATAAGCGGAAAGCACTTCATGAATTTGATTTACTGGTGAAATCAGTAGATTTGTAGTAGACGATGCTGGAAGAACCTGACAAAACCCCACATATCACTCTATATGGGAGGAACTTACGAAAACCTACGATTTCAGCATATATAGCCGAAAACATTAACAGATATTAACATCTTCTCGGATCGACAACCTGTCAAAACCGTCTGTTTCTCTGTATAGGGAATACATCTTGGAAAAACGTGGAACTTGATTATATATAGCTGATGAATAGGGTGGAAAAAGGTGGAGCTTCAGAGTATATAGCTGATGAATAAGGTTGCAAATAGTGGCATTTCTGCATATATAATCAAAAGCTTTAGTATTATTTAGTGCTTTGATTGCCTAGTAAAACTTAGTATTTTGGCTCATATAGGCGGAGGCTTTCTATGAAAACTTCAGAAAACCTCATATATTTTTCTGTATGGATCATGGAACCTAACAAAAGCTAACATTTTTGTATGTATAGGTAAAACCTAAAAAACCTTATATTTTTCGGATATAGAGGTGCAGGACTTAACAAAACTTAACATTTATCGGCATATAGATGAAAAAATGTAGGGAGTTTGTTGACACGATTACGCGCGGGTGACTATTCAGAGATTTCGGAGTCCCTAAAAGTCTGGCGCATGATTCCAAAATGAACTTCGAACGAACTTCGAGAAAATGCACTCAGATGTTATCGAACTCCGAGCGAACCCCGAGAAATGACCTTTTAATGAGTTAGTAAACAAAGAGCGAACAGAGAGAACATGAACAATACACGAACAAAACAAAAAGGAGATTTTTATGAATGGATGTAACGAAAATGCAATTGAATTTATGACTAATGGTACTAAAGCAACATTAACATTCTCTCAGGGCCGGTATAAGTCAGTAATCCGCAAGCTGGCAGAGAAACATCCTGATGATTGCCAGATCGTTGCTGATAACGAGGACGGAAGTATTTGTGCTCATGTTCCGGTAGCCTGGATCCGGATTTCTCCTCCGAAACAGTATACAGAGGAACAGCGTCAGCAGATGAGGGAAAGGCTAAGCCACAATATATCTGAAAATACAGGAGTATGGGAATAAAACAGAGCAAAAATCAATTGTAATGCAACTAAGATAAAGTTGTAAGGGTAAGGGAAGAAAAAGGCTAAATGAGCCGATAAAATAGAGAGAAGAGATGATGCCAGTATTTAATAAAAATCCTGCTGCCGAACCTACGGCTCAATAAAAGACCTATTATGAGAAATACGGTCATGCGTTATTACTGATTTTTACGGTACTGGTCTGATTGAAGCAGTGAGGAAGCAGTGAAAAGTTATAAAAAGGGATATCCACTATTTTGAGGATCCCTGTTATTGATAATGAAGCCGCAGGAAAGCCACACAAAGCCGTGACGAACCCGTGAGAAATGGAATTAAAGTGGCGAGAACTCGGAGTGTTCGAACAGGCGAGGAACAGGCGAGAATATCAGATTGAATTGTGATCTTTGCGAAAGGCCAGTTGCCTTTGAACTGTCGATGAACAGTCGAAATAACAAAAACGCCCAAAAGTGGTAGAGAGCTGTTCTCACAAAATGTGAGATAATATATGTATCACAATAGGACAGGAGATGATGTATGTGATTTTACTTAGCATGTTGATGTTGATTGCAGTCATGGAATTAGCAGCTATTTATGATGCGGTAAGGGGGAAAGACAATGAGACGTATCAGAATGAAGAAAAGTAGAAAATATGAACAGGACAAGCTTCAGGCGGCAATAAATGCTTCTGCCAGACGGGCACTTGATGATCTGGATAAATCATCCGGGATGTGGCCTACAATGATTGGAGTAATGGCAGAAAAATGTAGAAAACTTGCGCAGGATTACGGGGAACTTCAGAGACTTGAAACGGAACTTCAAAAATATGAGGGAGAGGCGATAAGTAATGGCAGAGAAGATAACATTTAATACAGGTGCTAAGAACTATGAGATTGTAGATCAGGATGGAAATGAGCTGGGAGTATTCCGATTTATTCCTACAGATGTTGGAATCTTAAACAGATATAAAGAGACAGCGGCGTTTTTCGCAAGTGTAGGTGACAAAATAAAAGGGGAGGACTTGGAAGAGATTCTTCCTGAGCTGGAGAAAGAAGCCGGGGAAAAGATAGATTTCTTGTTTGGTGCTCCTGTATCGGAGAACTTCTTTAAAATTACTCATCCGTTTACAATTCTGGAAGATGGACAGACATTTGCCGAACAGATTATCACTGTGATTGGCGGAATCATTGAAAAGGAATTAGCTGAAAGAGAAAAGAAGCAGCAGGAACAAATTGACAAATATGTTGCTAAATACACAAAAAAAGACGAAGAAAAATAAAAACGGCGGGCTGTTCTGGAAACAGGATAGCCCTAATTTATAACTCGGTACTGGTAATTTGAAACTGGTACCCTGACCTCAAATAGTCGGGAGGTAGATAATATGGCAGCTGATGGCTCAATCATCATTGATACCAGGATTCAGACAGAAGGTCTTTCCAAAGGATTAAATACGATTAAGGCAGGAATGACAAGAATTACTGCTCAGGTATCAAAAATGGGAGAAACAGCAAAAAATTCATTTCAAAGGCAGATTGCAACAGTTAACAGCCTTTATCAAAGCTATGAAAAGCAGGAAAGAAAAGTTGCTGAATTAAAATCTAAGCTGGATGAGCTGGGTAAAAGCAAAATAGAAACAGAAGAATACAAGCAGATTTCGGATCAGATCAAGGCTCTTGAGACAGACTTTGAAAAAATAGAATCTAAACAGCGTGAATGGATTGATATGGGATTTCCAGTTGATTCTGGGCCTGTTAAAGAACTAGATAAGCAGTTGGATGAAATATGGGCAGACATGAAGAGACTGCAGAACAAACAGAAGGAGATGCAGGTATCCGGCAGTGCGTACATAGATCCTAAATCGACAGATGCCTATAAAAATACATTGCAGAAGTACGATGAGGAATCACAGAAACTGGAACGTATAAACGGAAGGCTATATTCTTCATATAATAATCTGAAGAAAAAAGTAGAGGAATATCAGGAAAAGAATAACAAGCTTGTTCTGGTAATGCAGAATCTACAGAAAGCTGCTGCACGTGTAGGTGTAGTCATGAAGAACATTGGCTCTGCTTTAAAGAGCGTAGGATCGGCTGTAAAAAGTATGGTCTCTGCTATGAAAAAAGCAGTGGAATCTATGTTTAATTTCGATAAGCAGGCAAAATGTTCTAAGGCAGGTCTGGATGAGGTGTTGGGAATATCACTATTGTTTTCGGGCATGTCCCAGGCTATAAATGCTGTTGGTGACGGAGTAAAGACGGGAATTCAGAATCTTGCTGAGTATTCTAATACCGCAAACACAGCAATGTCTTCATTGATGTCCAGTATGACAAGATTAAAAAATTCTTTTGCAACAGCATTCGCACCAATATTGACAACAGTCGCACCGATTCTTGTCAAGTTTATTAATCTTATGTCAGATGCGGTTACCCGCGTAGGTATGCTGATTGCAGCATTAACCGGGCAAAAAACTTTTACAAAAGCAATAGGCGTTCAGGAAGACTATGCTGCCAGCTTGGATAAAACAGCGGATAGTGCCAAGAAAGCCACAAAGGAAGTAAAAGGATATCTTAGCCCGATTGATGAACTTAATAGATATGATGATGGCGTAAACAGTGCAGGAACAATCGGCGGGAACAAATACACTGACCCATCTGCCGGTGATATGTTTGAAGAAGTTCCTATCACGAGTTCTATAAAGGGAATTGCTGATAAGATCCGAAAGCTCATCAAAAAAGAGGACTGGGAAGGGTTGGGGGCTTATATTGCCAGTGGCATTAATAAAGGCCTGCAGAAAATTTATGATGTGATTAACTGGAACAATGTTGGACCCAAGATTACAAAATTCTGTGATGCTTTTACAAGAACATTTAATAGCCTGGTTGATCATATTGATTGGGATTTGTTAGGACGTACTGTAGGGGTTGGGATTAATACTCTTGTGAATACTATGAATCTTCTGATTACAGGAATAAATTGGAAGAATCTTGGAAAGAAATTTGCAGAAGGTATTACCGGTCTGGTTCATGAGGTAAACTGGAATAATCTTGGACAGCTGCTTGGCAACATGTTCATGATTTCCTGGAAGATATTCAGCGGATTTGTTCATAATCTTCCTTATGCTGATATTGGAAAGGCGGTTGCGGATGCACTGAACGGTGTTTTTTCGACTGTTTCATTTTCAGAGATAGGAGATACACTTGCTACTGGACTTAACGGTGCGTTTACAACTCTTTACAATTTTGCTGTCAATTTCAACTGGAAACAGATGGTTGATAATATTGCGGGAGGAATCAATACTTTTGTATCAAAATTTGATTGGAAAGGCAATGGACAGAAACTGGAAATATTCCTGAACAATTTATGTACTTCTTTGGTTGGACTGGCTCAAAAAACAAATTGGGAAGAAGTAGGGAAAGGAATAGGAACATTCTTAAGTCAGATTGATTGGGGAAAACATCTGTGGCAGGTCATTGAAGCAATCAAAACAACGATTGGAGGTCTGTTTGATGGGTTGGAAGAGGGTGGCACAGCCGGTAAAATAGCAGCTTTTCTCGGAAAAGCATTTCTTGCTGTAAAGATTGCGGATATAACAGGGATTGGCAGTCTGGTAAAGTTGCTGATTGGAGCAATAGGAAAGAAGATAATCGGATCTGAAGCAGTAGCGGCTCTTTCCGGAAGCCTGACATCTGTACTGGGAAAAGCTGCCAGTGCGGCAGCGGGCGGATTTACTTCCCTTGCTTCATCTCTTGCCCCATTGGTAGGAACAGCGGGATTGATCGCGGCGGTAGCTATGGCGGCAATTGTAGGAACAGAAAAGCTGGCAGGATTCATAGAAACCTTACAGGGTGGAAACGGTGTTCTGACACAGGCGGGTGGATATCTGCATGATTATGCTGGGGCAATGAGTTCCTCGAATGTAATAACCCAAAAGCAGGCAGAAGACCTCTGGAAGTTGATTGAAGCCGATGAAAGTGCGGGAAAATCCAATGCTGAAATGTATGATAGCTTTATTCATAAGTTGGCAGAATATGGCATATCTGCTGAGCAGGCGAAAGCAATACTTGAACAATATGGTGCTCAGGCAGGCGTAACAGGTACCTTCGTAGAAGATATGACCAATAAAGTGCTGGCATTGGGACAGGGATTCTCTGAAAGTGCAGGACAGATTGATCTCTCTTCGCTGAGCGCGAAAGAAGCAATTAGTGTTTTATCGGACACTCTTTATACATTAAGCCTGAAAGGGAACGAATTTAGCGGAACCTATCAGGGAGTCAGAAGCCAGCTTCAGGACACTGGCGGAAGTGCCAAGAGCGCACAGGATGCTTTGAACATGGTTTACACTGCTTTGAAGAATGCAGGTGTACCACTGGATGATCTGAATGCAGCATTAGGGGCAGAGTTTCCGGCTGCAACTACGGCGGTTACTACAGCGGTAGATACCAATATTGTCGGAGCGCAGGAGAAGATTTCTTCATCAATAAAGACTGCTCAGACTGATGTGGAAGAGGCTACAGCCGGAATTAAGTCCAGTACAGAAGAAAATTTTGCAGGAGTAAATGATTCTACAGTGCTTAACTGGGGAAATTCTGCAAAAGAAGTGAAAACGAATGTACGAGCCATGAAGATACAGGCCAACTTAAGCCTTGGTGAGATGACCAAAGGTGTTAAGAGTCAGTTCCAGAGTCAGTATAACATCATGACAAGAAAATGGAAAAACGCCAGTGACGAAATCAATAGGACGGTTGGAGGTATGTCAGGCTCGATTGACAAAAGTCTTTCTTCCTTAGTTGGCAAAGTAGAAAGCTATGGATCCAGAATGGAAAGTGGTCTTTCCGGAGCAATATCCAGGGCGGCAGATAGAATCAGCACTACATTGAATAATATTATATCTAAAGTAAACGGTATGATTAATAACATAAACAGTGCAATCTCGGGAATTGAAAGAGGCTTTACGTTTTCATATAATGTACAGCTTCCTAATGGCGGACGCCGATGGGGAAATTATTTCATGAGCCTTCCAAGAGTAAACTCAGTTCCGTATCTGGCCAGTGGCGCAGTTATTCCGCCAAGGTCAGAATTCCTTGCAGTATTAGGAGATCAGAAGAAAGGGAATAACCTGGAAGCACCGGAAAGCTTGTTGCGTCAGATCGTCCGGGAAGAGTCAGGAAAAGGACAGGGGGACGGAAATACCTATAATGTTACAGTTAATGCGTCCGGCAGAAAATTACTGGATATTATTATCAGTGAAGCTGAAATGAGGAGACGCAGAAACGGGAAAAACCCATTTGAGTTAGCATAAAGAAAAATGGGGCACAGGAACAACTTAAAGCGGAGCAAAGAAAGGAAGAAATTATGCGAACCAGAGAAGCAACTTATACAGATTATGGATTTAAAAAGGGAGAGGAAAAACAGCTGAAGCAGTATTGTCTGGATTTGGAACTGCCGGACAAGCTTCTGCTGTTACAATGTGCGCATGAATGCAATCCTATGGTTGAAGATGATCTCTTCTACAGTATATCCAAGGGCGTGGCATTTCAGGTCCTTGCCAGAAAAGGGATTGATCAGAATTACAAATGCCATGCAGATGTTTATGGATATAAACGAAAAACACTGGCATTATTCAGATCTGCACTACAGGCATGCGGAAGATATCCATTTTAGCAATAGAATGGAAAATTAGGTGAAAATATTACGGTACTGTAAGGATATGGGGCTGTATATAATATGCGCGAATGGATAACGAAGCGTGAGAAACAGCATTATGTTGGAAAAAGATTGCATTTCCGCATATATAGCCGAAAGGCAATAACATATTTACTCATGGTTGTTGAGAAATGTTGAGATTTTTTATATGTAGCCCCATAACAGTACAGTTATTTCCGAAATAGAACTTGAAAAAAACTTGAAGCATTGGTTTATATAGCTCTGAAAATAATTGCAGAGCGGAAAGGAGCGTTGTTATAGACGATTTAGTATATCTTAAAAATGAACAGGCAGTATGTGATAGTTTACAGGTAGCGGAGAAATTTGGAAAAAGGCATTCAGATGTCATTAGAGCAATAGAGAATTTATTGGCAAATGACTCAACGCAAAATTGCGTTCAGTGCATCAAGCCATCTAAGTATAAAGATGCTTCCGGAAAATATAATAAAAAATATTTGTTGAATAAAGATGGCTTTGTGTTCCTGGCATTTGGTTTTACTGGAAAAGAAGCGGATGCCTGGAAATGGAAGTATATTGATGCGTTCAATCGGATGGAAAGACTTGTTTATGAAAAGAATACTGCTGCTTATCAGATAGCAGATCAGGAAGAGAGAACCACCAGAAGAGCAGAGACGGATGTTATCAAGGAATTTGTGGAATATGCCAGAATGCAGGGAAGTACTCACGCAGATCACTATTACAGCAATTATACCAGACTGGCATATAAGAGTGTAGGAATCACTGACAAGACAACTGCTGCTGGAAGTCAGTTAGATGATCTGTCATTGGTGGAACATCTGATAGCGCATACTTTAAGAACAGGCATGGCAGCAGGACGTAATTACAAAGATATTTACCAGGACTGCAAGAATCGACTGGAAGCTATGCGATATTTACAGTGTACAGCATGAAATGTTTTATTTGTCCAGAGTACAGGCATAAAATAATGTGAAAATGGATGGAAACAGTGCAAGGGTATATTTGTATAGAGTAAGGTGGGACAAAGAAAAATAGACGATTATTACAAAGCAATGAAAGGTGTGGAAAGCATAAGGGAAATGCCGAGAATGGATCCCGATAAATTGAATAGGCGAAGCGGCAGCAGATGAGAGCAGAGGCAAATGGAAATTGACAAATTCTGGGGACTGGCATATAATATACTTATCAAGACAGCCAGTAAGGGAAGTCAAGGTTCCCCGTCCTGGCAAGATATATGTTTAAGACGTAGCCGCCTATTCTTTACCAGAGAGCAGGGCGGCTATTTCTTATGTGTGTATGTAAGGATAGATACAATTAAGCTGGCTGTTGTCAGAATTATCATAAATATCTCGTAATCGCTCATAAGCATCCCCTCCTGTCAAGGCTCAGGATCAGGGGAACCACAGCCGCTCTACTGGCTGCCTAGATAAATATACTATATTCAGTTTTAGTTTATTGAAATCCCATGTTTTATTGCCTGCTCTTTGAGTTTGAGAAAATTTTTTGTTTGAGCATTTTTCATTCTACTATAAGCGCTAAAAGATTTGGGAGCTAGTTCAGGTAATTCATAAAAAATATGATAGTATTCTTTACGCATCAAATTTTTCTTATGAAATGCCTTCTGCTGTTTTATGTATTCAGGATTATCTTTTATATGATTGATCAATTGCTGATAGTTTGCATCATGATCAAGTACAGAATATATATATTTCTCAGCCTTGTCAGCTTCGTCAAACATTCCCATTTCTACGTGCCATTGTACTATCCGGTAAAAGTGGCTTTCGTCCCAAGATAAAAAAGGATGAGCAAACATTAATTCAGTACATTTCCATAAACAGGCTGAACATCTTATTTTATCTTTGCGATTATAAAAGCTTCCAGCTTTCATCCTTAAAACATAATCTAAATTTCCAGTAACGCCATATCCCTCCATTATATTTTGATGTGCCGGGAATTTTGGTACAGGAATGCGCTTTAAATCGTCCAGATTCTCCAGATCATATTTTACTCCATCTGAAACCAGATATCTGGCATCGTACCAGCTTTCTTTATCGGTGGGATATACTTTGTACATCTCTCCGTTTTTGAAATAGATGGTTTGAGCATCAGGAACATCATCGGATGATGAATTGAAAACACTTTTAATTTTATTGAAAAGGCTCATGGAATCCTCCTATACAAATAGAACAGTAAAATATCAGGTATTGTTTTATTTTTTTACGATGGAAAGGCGGTAGGTGACGTGATGATCTTCAGATGGTGGATTCTGAAAGACTTCCTCATCAATCTCCAGATTTGTCCAGTCATCTGTTTGAATTACACCGTCAATCAATTCTACCCGGATAAAATCAGGCAGATTCATAATATCATCATAGGTGTATAAACGTTTTGCCATGAGAGCACATCCTTTCGTGAATAATATTAGTTATGCGTTGTCACGTTCCATCCGTTGATCAACTGCTTTTTTGATATAACCGTTTACGGATTCTCCGGCAGCAGTCGCAGCGGCTTTGATTTCTTCGTATTTTTCCTTTTGGACATCAAGAGGAATACGTTTAAGTTTATTTTTTGCATATTCGATATCATATTTGGCTTTAGTTGAAATTTCAGGCATTAGAGATTTCCTCCTTGAGATACTTGTATGTATTTATTTAAAATGTCTCTATCCCATAAAAGAACGTTTGTTTTCTGGGCAAGATCTTTTGCTTGTCTGGTGAAATAGCGATTTGTCATTACTACTGGAACATGGCAATTATAATATCTACATCCGGAAAAGGCTTCTTGCACTGCTTTGTTTCCGATATCAGAAGAATAACATTTGCACTGTATGCCATATTTTACACCGCCTTTCTCGGCAAGAACATCGATTCCCTGATCTCCACTACCTTGTGTAACACTAACATTGTAGAAACCATTATTTTTGAGCAGCTCAGCACAATAATATTCGAAGTCGTGTCCTTCCATTGTATCGTAGACAGGAATTTGTGGTTCTGGTGATATATAAGATTCAACAGTGTCTTCTGGTTCAGAAGCGGATTCAGGAGCATAATCACTTTTGCTATATGACGGAATAATTGGTTCTACGTCATTAGAATCAGTAGAATTTGTTTTGATGATTCCTGAAAAAGTTCTGACTATAGAAGAAATAATGGTGCATACAAGAGCTATTATTACGGCACCAGGAACAAATATAACTAAAGTAGCAACAAGTCCGGCTATAATATGTGAACTGTCTTTCTGAAAACCAGTAATTGTAATGTAAATCATAAAAATAAGCCATAAAGCCGTAAAAAATGCTGTGACTTTGTGGTGAATGTAAAATGTTGTGATTTTTTTCAAATCTCTCTCTCCCTATAGTTGATTTTAATACTTCAAAATTATATCAAAAAGATGAAACTGTGTACATAGTAAAAAGATACAAAAAACTACGTACATATTTGTAAAAAAAGTCAATAGACAGGTAACTACGTACATAGTATACTATAATCAGTTCAAGGGAACAGAACAACAGCGAAGAGTGAAAATGAAGTGATTGTAAGATGTACCAAAGACACTAACATAACACCGGGCAAGGGTAAGGGGATAATGAGACGGTCGAGAAACCTTAGATAGCTTTAAGACCTGCCGGGGCTGTTGGGAATTCCGATAAAGGGAGGGATAAGAACATGAAGTACAACTTATCAAAGATCATGTTGAAAGCATGGAAAGTTTACCGCAAGACAAAGAATATCAGCTTTGCAGAAGCACTTCACAGAGCATGGTTATCTGCAAAGGCAGAAGAAATCAATGCAAAGAGAATCGAAGATGCGAAACATGCAGCAGGAATTACAGAGGAAACCAATACCTTTGCTAAGTGGAAAGAGCTTGGTTATAAGGTAAAGCATGGAGCATCAGCATTATTCGGATGTTCTCTTATCTGGGGAAGCAGGGGAGACGGCGCAGAATACAAGGCAAGTTTCTTTGGAAAGTCTCAGGTAGAAACAATTTAATAAAAAGCCCTTACCAGAGCGGCAACTCTGATAAAGGCAAAGTAACCCGACAAACGATCAAAATTGAGGGGCTGTGCGTATTATAACATACTCATTCCCCTCAGACAACAAAAGAAAGGAACGAAAGTATGATATCAGTAATGGACGTTCTTGTAATTTTTTTGAGTGGATTTATATCTGCTAAAGTATGTGATTATGTACACGAATTAGAACGAGAGGAGAATGAAGCATGAGTAAAGAAAAAACATTGAGAACATCAGAAGAAACAGAAGTGATGCAGGCTACAGGCGTTCCGGCACAGGAGACAGAAGAAGTAAGTGCAGCTCTTGCAACTGAGATTATCGCGGATCTCAAAAAACAGCTGGAAGAGGCAAAAGAAGAGGCGAAAGATTGGGAGGAAAGTTGGAATATGAGCCGCGATCAGGCCAGAGTACTGTCCAGACAGTCAGATATTATTAGCATGGCGTTAAGGATGGATGATTTAGAACTATTAGACTTAGCTTTTGGATTTGTTAGAGGATGCTATAACCAGCAGATTAAAAAGGAACAGGAGGCAGAAAACAATGGAGAAGTGTAATTTAACTCAGGTTCCTTGTAGAAAAGCAATAATGGACGTTGTCCAGGCTAACAAAGATAGAAGATCATTACAGCACATCTATGAGCTGGCAGAACTCTTTCGGATAGCTTGTTCCAGCAATGAAGCCTTTATGGAATTATCAGAGGAAGATCAGGAGCGTTTCTGGCTGATTATAGATGCTTTAATGATGAATGATCTGGAAGATCTCAAAAGAGTACATAACCTTGCTAATTATCTGATGGTAAAGCGGATTAAAGATAATGTGAAAGTGGCGGAGGCATAACATGGATTATAAAAAAGAAATTGAAAATTTTCTGAATGAAATCCAGAGCGAGAAATTTCTGAAATTTTTGTATAACGTAATTGTCTCATTTAAGAAGCAGTGGGGGTACTAATATGGATTACAAGAAAGAAACTATTGAGATATTACAGAAGGTAAATGATGATAGCCTGCTTGAATTCTTCTATAGATTCATTGCCAGAGTATTAAAGAACAGGGGAAATTGATATGGATTACAAAGAAGAAACTATTAAACTGATTCAGAAATGTAATAATCTTCACTGGCTGAAAGTAATTCATGCTTATGTTTTAAGATTGTTGGGATAATCAGAGGGGCGGCGGACTGCTGCCCTGCCTTAATATAAGAAAGGTATTACTATGGCGAGAAAAGACATTAAAGGTAGAAACCTCCGCGTAGGTGAATACTACGATGAAAAGAATCAGCGATATATGTTCCGTAAAATGGTTGATGGAGAGCGTGTGACAATTACAGCTGCCAGTCTGGCAGATCTCCGTAAGCAGGAGAATGATTTGTTATGTAAGATTGATAAAGGGGCAAGGTTCAACACAAAGAAAGCAAAAGAGACATTAAATCAGTATTTTGATTATTGGTTTGAGACATTTGCCAAGAGCGGGCGTAAAGCGACAACCTGCACCAACTATAAATCCTATTACAATACATATATTAGAAAAACAATAGGCAAGAAGCCAATCTGTAAGATTGAAAAGGTGGACTGCCAGAAAATCGTCAATGGAATGATTAAGGATGGAAAGAAAACTTCTACCATGACGAATTTAAAAAGCTGTTTAAATGCAGTATTTGAATGTGCAGTGGATGAAGATGTGATACTGAAGAATCCGGCCAGAAATCTCCAGATACCTCAGACAGGAGCAAAGAAACGTACAGCAATAGAATCAGATCAGATAAAACTGTTTATGGATTATGTAAAGACAAGTCCCCAGTATTCTTATGCTTATCCAGAATTTATTTTCTTATTTAATACAGGAGTAAGGATAGGAGAGCTTGCCGGGCTTACATGGGATAACGTAGATTTTAAAAATAATATGCTTACCATTGATAAGACGGTCAACCGTTACCGGAAAAAAGACTTCGGTTTTACTATGGCGTTGGCTTCTCCGAAGAGCAGAACATCAGTCAGAACGATTCCGATGAATAATGAGGTACGAAAAATGCTTCTGAAAGAAAAAATGAGGAATGCAGGTCCTACGATGTCAATTCCTTTTGTAGATGATTCCGGAAACATCAGGAGGCAGGTATCAGACATTGTATTTGCAAATTCTGTTGGGCGTGTCTGGAATGAACCTGGATTCTTAAATCTGATTAACCGAATCATAGAATCATACAACGAAGAAGCAGAGGAAAATGGAAAAGAGAAGCTTGAAAACTTTTGTCCTCACATGGCAAGACATACATATACCACATTGGCATATTCTGCCGGAGCTGATGTTAAGGCTGTCAGTGAGATTCTGGGGCATGCATCAACATCTGTGACAATTGATACTTATGCACATCTGACAGAGGAGAAAAAGCGAAAACAGGAAGAGGTGATAAAGACGATAAAGGTGCTGTAATGGCGCCTTTTTTTGCTGGCCTTTTTGTGACAATTTCTGTGACAAATTTTGTGACAAAGATGACACGAGACGGAGTAAGACAAAAAGATGGCAAATCAGAGAAGTGTTGATTTTACGCAGGATAACACAAGACAAAACAAGATAAAATTTAGTTCGTCAAGAGAAAATGCTTGACAGCACATTGGAAATAGGTTAATATAGTCAAGGTGATTACAGATGGAGAAGTTTGTAGAGCAAGGTTATTTATATGATTTTTATGGAGAACTTCTGACAGAGAGACAGCAGCAGGTTTATGAGAGCGTGGTGCTGGAGGATTACTCGCTGAGTGAAGTCGCAGAGGATCTGGGCATCAGCAGACAGGGTGTGCATGATATGATCAAGAGATGCAACAAGACCCTTGAAGAGTATGAACAGAAGCTTCATCTTGTAGAGAAATTCCTGAATATACGGGCACAGGTAAAGCAGATCCGTGTACTTGCCCGGGAATATCATTCCGATGAAATTGTAAATATTTCCAATGAGATTTTAGAGGAGTTATAACATATGGCATTTGAAAGCTTGACAGATAAACTGCAGAATGTATTTAAGAAGTTGCGAAGCAAGGGCCGCCTGACAGAGGAGGACGTTAAGCTTGCCCTTAAGGAAGTAAAGATGGCTCTGTTAGAGGCAGACGTAAACTTTAAGGTTGTGAAGCAGTTTACTAAATCTGTACAGGAGCAGGCAATCGGACAGGACGTTATGAGCGGTCTGAATCCGGGTCAGATGGTGATCAAGATTGTTAATGATGAACTTGTGAAATTAATGGGAAGTGAGACAACAGATCTGCCTCTTCGCCCGGGAAATGAGATCACAGTGTTCATGATGGCAGGTCTGCAGGGTGCAGGTAAGACCACCACAGTTGCGAAGCTTGCAGGTAAGCTGAAATCCAAAGGTAAGAAACCTCTTTTAGTAGCCTGCGATGTTTACCGCCCGGCGGCTATCACACAGCTGCAGGTCAACGGCGAGAAACAGGGCGTGGAAGTATTTTCCATGGGAGATAAGCAGAAGCCTGTGGATATTGCAAAAGCAGCCATAGAGCATGCGAAGGCAAATCAGCAGAATGTCGTACTTATCGATACAGCCGGTCGTCTTCATGTTGATGAAGATATGATGCAGGAACTTGCAGATATCAAGGCGAACATTCAGGTAGATGCAACCATCCTCATTGTAGATGCGATGACCGGACAGGATGCGGTAAATGTGGCAAGCACATTTGCTGATAAAGTAGGAATCGACGGTGTCATTCTTACCAAGATGGATGGTGATACCCGAGGCGGTGCAGCCCTTTCTATCAAGGCAGTAACCGGTAAGCCTATTCTGTATGTAGGTATGGGCGAGAAACTTTCTGATCTGGAACAGTTCTATCCGGAACGTATGGCTTCCAGAATCCTTGGTATGGGTGATGTCATGAGCCTGATCGAGAAAGCAGAAGCTTCCATCGATAAAGAACAGGCGCAGGACATGCAGAAGAAGTTAAAGAAAATGGACTTTGACTTCAACGATTACCTTACCAGTATGGAACAGATGAACAAGATGGGCGGTATCGGCAGTATCCTGAATATGCTTCCGGGTATGGGCGGTAAGATGAAGGATATTGAGGGAATGATCGATGAGAAAGCCATGGACAGAACCAAGTCAATTATCCTTTCCATGACACCTCAGGAGAGAAGTAATCCGTCAATACTGAACATTTCCAGAAAGAACCGTATTGCCAGAGGTGCAGGAGTAGATGTCTCTGAAGTAAACCGTCTGGTGAAACAGTTTGAGCAGAGCAAGAAGATGATGAAACAGATGCCTGGTCTTATGGGCGGAAAAGCCGGTAAGCGCGGCGGTGGATTTAAACTTCCGTTCGGACTGTAATTGAGAAGTTAGCGAAGCGGATAACGCTTTGACATAAAAGTTACTGTTTCATAGCTGAACAGTAATATAACATAAGAAAACAATATATTTTATTTAATGGAGGAAAAGAAACAATGGCAGTTAAAATCAGATTAAGAAGAATGGGACAGAAGAAAGCACCTTTTTATAGAATCGTAGTTGCAGATTCCCGTTGCAAACGTGATGGAAGATGTATCGAAGAAATCGGAACATACGATCCAAACCTTGAGCCAAGCGCTGTAACAGTTGATGAAGAAGCAGCTAAAAAATGGCTTGCAGCAGGAGCTCAGCCTACAGACGTTGTAGCAAAAATCCTCAAAGATGCCGGAATCGAAAAATAATTCAGATTTACCATGTAAGGTATTTCTGCAGCGTCCACAGGGGACGGGTCAGGGAGGTATGTAATGAAAGAATTAGTGGAAGTAATTGCAAAATCTCTTGTTGAAAATCCGGATGAAGTAGTTGTTACTGAGACAGAAAAGGAAGACGCGATTATCGTTGAACTGAAAGTCGGACCTGCTGACATGGGCAAGGTTATCGGACGGCAGGGAAGAATTGCGAAAGCGATCCGAACTGTGGTAAAAGCAGCTTCTTCAAAAAGCAGCAAAAAAGTGATTGTAGATATTCTGCAATGAAAATAAGGGTCAGGAGCTGTGGAACATCCCATGGCTCCTGATTTGGGTTTAAGCGGATTTGGAATATGGATCAGCATTCGCTGTGAGCAGGCATAAAAGCAGAATGCAAATGACGTATGATATGAAAATTATAGGAGTCAGCAGATGGAAGATTTATTAAAAGTTGGTGTGATCACTACGACACACGGAATACGCGGGGAAGTAAAAGTATATCCTACCACAGATGCAGACAGATTTCTGGATCTGGAATATGTTCTGCTTGACACAGGCAGAGAGAAAAGAAAGCTTGAAATAGAGAATGTTAAGTATTTCAAGAACCTTGTAATCCTGAAATTCAGGGGAATTGATAATATTAATGATATAGAGATGTATAAAAAAAGAGAACTCTGGATCCCGAGAGAAGAAGCGCAGGAGCTGGAAGAAGATGAATATTACATTGCAGACCTGATCGGTATGGATGTAGTTCTCGAAGACGGAAGCAAATTTGGAACTCTGAAAGATGTAATGGAAACAGGCGCTAATGATGTCTATGTAGTAGAGGATGACAAAGGCGAAGAAATTCTGCTCCCTGCTATCAGGGAATGTATCCTTGATGTGGATGTGGAGAAGAATGTAATGACCATTCATCTGATGAAAGGATTAATATAAATGAATTTTCATGTTTTAACCCTGTTTCCGGAGATGATTGAAAATGGCATGAATACCAGCATTACCGGACGTGCGATCACAAAAGGTCTCCTCACACTGGAGGCAGTGAACATTCGTGATTATGCATTCAATAAGCACCAGAAAGTGGATGATTATACCTATGGCGGCGGTGCCGGAATGCTGATGCAGGCAGAACCGGTTTACCTTGCTTATGAGGCGATTGCAAACCGTACGGCAAAAAAGCCAAGAGTTGTATATCTGACTCCTCAGGGGCAGGTATTTAACCAGGCTATGGCCAGAGAAATGGCGCAGGAAGAGGATCTGGTATTCCTTTGTGGACACTATGAGGGAATTGATGAGCGTGTTCTGGAGGAAATCGTCACAGATTACGTATCTATCGGAGATTACGTGCTTACAGGCGGCGAACTTCCTGCAATGGTCATGATGGATTCCATTTCAAGAATGGTTCCGGGTGTACTGAACAATCAGGAGTCCGGTGAGACAGAATCCTTTGCAGGAAACCTTCTGGAGTATCCGCAGTACAGCCGTCCAGAAGAGTGGCATGGCAAAAAAGTACCGGAGGTTCTTATGTCCGGTCATCACGCAAACATAGAAAAGTGGCGCAGAGAGCAGTCAATTTACCGCACGGCAAAAAGACGCCCGGATCTTCTTAAGAAAGCTGATCTGACAAACAAAGAATGGAACTATGTGCGCCAGTTAAGGAAACAGTGGAAGGAAGAAGAGGAGCAGATAAAATGAAAACATCAGATTTTTATTATGACCTTCCTCAGGAACTGATCGCTCAGGATCCTCTGGAGGACAGAAGTTCATCCAGACTGATGCATCTGTCTTTAAAAGATGGCAGCATTGAGCATCGCCATTTCACAGATGTTCTGGATTATATGGAAGAGGGAGACTGCCTGGTCATCAACGATACAAAGGTAATCCCTGCCCGGTTATACGGACATAAAGAAGAGACAGGAGCACTGATTGAAATCCTGCTTCTGAAGCGAAGAGAGAATGATATCTGGGAGTGTCTGGTAAAACCCGGAAAGAAGGCACGCCCGGGTGCTAAGATCACATTTGGAAATGGTATTTTAAAAGGTGAGATCATTGATGTGGTGGATGAGGGAAACCGTCTGATCCAGTTCCATTATGAAGGAATCTTTGAAGAAATCCTGGATCAGCTTGGCGAAATGCCTCTGCCGCCTTATATTACACATAAACTGAAAGATAAGAACCGTTATCAGACAGTTTATGCAAAGAACGAAGGCTCCGCAGCAGCACCGACAGCAGGATTGCACTTTACTAAAGAGCTTCTTGAAAAAGTAAAGGAAAAAGGTGTCAATATCGCTCATGTGACTCTTCATGTAGGTCTCGGAACTTTCCGCCCTGTCAAAGTAGATGACGTGGAAAGCCACCATATGCATTCCGAATTCTACATAGTAGAGGAGGATCAGGCAAAGCTGATCAATGACACAAAGAAGGCAGGTAAACGTGTAATAGCAGTAGGAACCACAAGCTGCAGAACACTGGAATCTGCAACAGGAGAAGATGGAATTCTGAAATCCGGAAGCGGATGGACAGAAATCTTTATCTATCCGGGCTATCATTTTAAAATGATTGATGCCCTGATCACAAACTTCCACCTGCCGGAATCCACACTTGTGATGTTGGTGTCTGCGCTGGCAGGCAAGGAGAATATCATGCATGCCTATGAGACTGCAGTGCAGGAAAAGTACAGATTTTTCTCTTTTGGAGATGCTATGATTATCATATAATGTCACCCAAATAATTATATCAATCAATTATCTGGTTATGAGCAAGTAGCGAAGAGGATGCTTTTATCTGCCTGATAAAAGCATAGTAAAAATATAAAAAAGAGCTGAGAAGTCCTTAACTGGATTTTTCAGCTCTTTTGAAGTATTGATGTGATTTTGGATGAATGAAGGCTCCATTTATTCGGCGTCCGAATTATCGGTATCATAGGATTAGTCGTATGTCTCTGCGTCTGTGTCATCTGAAGCTGAACTGTTCATATCAACGATATCACTATCTGAAGCAGCTGTATCTGCAGAACTGCTCTGGGAGTCATTATTACTGTTATATTTTGCAGTAAAAGAACTGCCTTCTGCAGTAGAAATCCAGGAACTCCGCTCATTGATTTTTCCAAGGATTCTTGTTGCCTCATCACCTTCTGCCGGAGTTGGCTGATAATTATTATATCCATCATAGGCAGCAGAAGAAATGGAGCAGGGAATGATATTGGTCACGTTGTCTTTTTTTACCCCATCGGCATCAATAGTAAAGGTCTGCTGGTAGATCATGGTGTCCATATCACTTGGAGAACTGTTACCGCCGAAGCAGAAGTTTCCGAGGCTGTATACAATATTTCTGCCTTTATAAGTTTCAATGCCCTGAAGTACATGCGGATGATGTCCGCATACAAGATCAGCGCCTTCATCGATCGCGATGCGTCCAAGTGTTGTCTGGTTGCTGTCCGGAACGGTTTCCGTTTCATTACCCCAGTGGAAGATCACTACGATCAGCTGTGCCCCGTCTGCCTTTACTTTTGCGATATTGTCTTTTAACTGCTGCTCGCGCTCAAGATGGTCGTACAGTTCATAGATACCGACTAATCCCACTTTGATTCCCTTTACATCCATAACAGCAGTTTCATCATATCCGAAATGCACAATCCCTGCGTCGTCCAATGCTGCCAGAGTATCATTGAAACTCTGCTCACCATAATCATGACTGTGATTGTTAGCGGTATTTACGGCTTCTACAGATCCGCCTGTCAGAATAGAGGCATAGGATGCGGGTGCTTTAAATGCAAATGTTTTATCCTCCCGTTCATCAGAATCGGTGAGTGTTCCCTCAAAATTTGCAATAGTCAGATCATCTGTGGAGAAAATATCTTTTACATTCTGCAGGAAATAATCTGCACCGTAATTTTCATAATAAGCATTTAAGCTGGTATCATAATCAAAAGTTTCATCTGTGCCAAGAGTGCAGTCACCGACAACACTGAGTGTCAGAGAAACAGGAGAAGATACTGTAGCATTGGAGGAATCCGTGTTCTGAGAATCTGAGGATGCTTTCTGGCTGTTGTCCTTAGAAGCGTTCATGGAAACTGCTTTTTTGGCTGCTGCCTGTCTGGAACTCATATAGTTGCTGCATCCGCGGATACCTGCCAGAATAAGTATAAAAACCAGAACAAAGATACCGATACCTGTTGCAATCAGCAATTTTTGCCTTTTTTCCTGATAGTATTTTGATTTTTTGTAGATGTCTTTCCTGCGTGCAGAAGAAGATTTCGTCTGGCTTCGCTTGTTGGATTGTAGGCTCATATGTATAGTTCTCGCTTTCGTTTATAATAGATTAGAGATATAGTATTTAAAAAAATATTAAAGAGACCGGGCAGTTAAAATATCTGAACAGATGATCAGAATTAACAAAAAATAAATCGTAATTGCTATAGGATATATTCAAAGTATATAGAGAATTCACAGAATCGTCAAGAAATAAGTCTTTTCATAAAACCGTATTTTTGTTATAATACCATGACAAAAGGTTACATAAATATTACAGATAAAGAATGAGATGTGTTATCCTAGAGCGTGTCTGAAAAATCATTCCCGCAATCTGCACGCCCCACTTTGCGGGATATTTCACCCGAATTCAGTTGCCGTAGCCCGCTACGGCGCCCTCATTCGGGCAAAATATCCCACAAATTGTGACGCACATCTTGCAGAAAGCCTTTTTCAGACACGCTCTAAAGCGTATGAAACATGCTCTGAAAGCACTCAAAGATAATGAGAGATGGGTACGTGAGATAGCACTTCTCAGGAAAGAATATGAGGAAAAATAAAGATGAAAACATTGATATTCAACGGTTCACCGCGAAAGAACGGTGAAACTGCATATATGATCCGGACTCTGCAGGAAAATCTTGGAGGGGATTTTAAGGTGGTTAATGCCTACAGGGCAGATATCCGCCCGTGTATAGACTGCAGATGGTGTTTTGACCATGCAGGATGCGCAGTCAAAGATGAATGGCAGGAGGTTCTTTCGTACATTGAAGAATGTGACCATATTATTATGGCATCTCCTGTATATTTTGAGGAGGTTACGGGAATGCTTCTTGCTGTGATGAGCAGACTGCAGACCTATTTCAGTGCAAGATATATCCGTAAAGAAGAACCTGTTCCTAAGAAGAAAACAGGAGCAGTTCTGCTGACAGCAGGAAGTATCGGACCCAGAGAAAAAGCGGAAAGTACGGCAGAGATGCTGCTTCGTCAGATGAGCTGTGACAGTCTGGGGACTGTATATGTAAACCGTACAGACAAAGTGCCGGTCAGAGACAGAGAAGATATCATACAGGAAATAAAAGATCTGGCAGGCAGATTGAGAACAGCAGAATAAATATTATCTGAAAATGAAACACCATTTGCGTTATGTGGAACAGACGAAAGGATGATTAAAATGAAAAAAATAAAATACTTTATGATTACAGGAATGCTTCTGGCATCCATCGGTCTTGCCGGATGTGGGAAGAAGTCAGAAGATGATATTACAAATAAGGAAATTTATCAGGATGATCTTAAACCGCTGACAGAAGAAGAGCTGAATGAAATGGATGCAGATACTTCTGACGAGGATATGAAACAGATTGATGAGCCTGAGGAAGAAACCGCTGACATTACAGATACTACAGATGCAACAGAAACTACAGATAAAACGGAAAATACAGATAAAGCAGAAACTTCAGATTCTTCTGCAGAAAAATCTGCGGATAAAACTGAAACATCAGATTCTGCAGATACAACGAAATCAGAAACTAAAACTAAAACTGAAAAATAATCACAAGGGGGCTGTCGCTGGAAGTATTATTGCGACAGCCCCCTGATCATATTTCTGTAATTATCAGGAAAGAACCTCGTTCTTCAGTTCGTTTCCATCCATAAATGCTTTCGCATTTTCGAGAGTAGTCTCGGCAATGTTAGTCAGTGCTTCTTTTGTAAAGAATCCCTGATGAGAAGTCATCACTACATTCGGGAAGGAAAGCAGGCGCTGGGTAATGGAGCTCTGCAGAATACGCTCGGACATATCCTCGAATACGAAATCAGTCTCTTCTTCATAAACATCCAGTCCTACTGCAAAGAACTTATGATCACGGATTCCGGAAATCAGGTCCTCTGTGCTTGATCAGGCCGCCGCGGGAAGTGTTTACAAGAATTACACCATCTTTCATTTTGGCGATAGTTTCTTCATTGATGATGTGTTTGGTTTCTTCTGTAAGCGGGCAGTGAAGACTGATGAGATCACTGGTTGCCAGAAGCTCATCCAGAGATACATATTCCAGATAATCCAGGCTTTTATTCGGGAAAAGATCGTAAGCGATAACTCTCATACCAAAACCTTTGCAGATTTTTGCCATTGCCTGGCCAATTTTTCCGGTACCAATGATTCCGGCAG
>NZ_JBWJVQ010000236.1:0-6989 GCF_056339875.1 Blautia sp. ZXY-1-C6 | reverse complement strand
TACGGAATCCATGAATATAAAGGAATTGATTATCATACAAAAAAATAAGCTTACAAAACTCTTATAATCATATTAAGGTCTGCCGTTTACACCTTTCCGTGCAAACGGCAGACTTCTATACCTACAACATGTTTTTACGGTACATCCTGTTCCTCAAAAAGTGAATTCGAATTCACTTTTTTACTCTCTTCTTACTTGACACAAGAAATAATCCCACTGACATGACACGCAATATCTACAAGTTTTGTCAGCAGGATTATGGTTTTTACTTTGCGGAGAATACTCCACTTATCAACCATGCCCATTTGACATATTCGATCCAACAATAATATAACATCAATAAGCAGACCGCAGCTGAATCTTAACTGATCTTGTTGTTTTTCAGATCCGAATATCAGTCCTGTAGCCCATCCGCAGACAAACCCCCCCTTCCATCACCTTACCAGTCAGCTTTCCTGTATTATTTTATCAGTCTTTTTCGCTACGGACATTTCAATGCCAAAACTTCCAATTAAAGCCATCGGCTTAACGTAACGTATCACTTCGTTTTATGAAATTGGTACAAGCATCAGTTTCTGTTTCCGGATACAGAATACCACTCTCTCTTCCAAGTTTAAAACAGCGCATCATCCATATCATGTTTCGTGCAAGATTCCGCATGGTCTGCATACCTTCTTCATCCTGAAAAGCTTCTTCTCCGTAAAGACCATGTACCATGTTCCAATAGGTAGAACCGGCGACTGGCATCTGTGCAATCCCCAAATATTTATTGATCCCATCAAGAGCTGCCGTGGTTCCTCCTCTTCTTGCTACTGCAACAGCAGCACCCGGTTTAAATTTGAAGGCGTCATAACCTCCGGCACTGTAAAAAACTCTGTCCAAAAAATCATAAATACGTCCACTTGGATGTGCAAAATATACTGGTGTTGCAAATACAAAGCCATCTGCTGTTTTAGCCTTTTCAACAAATTCATTCACGCCATCATTTTTAATCACACACTTTCCTGTTTTTTGACAGACATTACATTGAAGACAATCTGCTATCGGCTTTCCTCCAAGCTGAACAACCTCTGTCTCTACTTCTTCTGAATGAAATACCTTTGATCATTTCTTCCAAAGCTGTCATTGTTGTTCCATGCAGATGACTGCTTCCGTTAACAAGCATTACTTTCATTTAATTCAATCTCCGTTGATTTTTCTATCAATTTTGGCAAAGCACCACGTCCATAGGATATAATCTACCGCATGGACATAAGCGCACGTCTTGCTGTTTTTTTTTGATACAGTTCCAGATTTTTTACGCTTATCTTTTTACTCATTTTCTTCCAAATCTTCCCATGGTTTCAGCCCCATTTCTTCCCAGGTGACACCATACGGTGCACCTCCGGAGGTATAACCAGCAATAAAGAAAAATCGGTCATCCTGCAAGATTTCTTCTTTGGTCAGATTATCTCTTGCTTCTTTTTTCCGTTTTGCTCGCTTCTGCTGCTTCTTTTGTTTCGCAACAGCTGTTTTTTCTTCAGGAGCTTTCCTTTGTTTTTTGGTATTTAATGTTTCTATTGTAATCCCATCCTTAATATCTTTCAATATACGAGATTCATATCCTAAGACACGTTTTTCAACAACTTTATAAAACTCTTCGTATTCTGTTTTAGGAGCAAGGGCTTGAACTGTTGCAAACAGTCTTTTGCAGATATCATTCATTTCAGAAACATCCGGCATCCGATGGTTTTCAAGATAGAACGCCAAATACATACTGTATGTTTTATCGGCTATTGCACTTTTTTGTTTTTATTTTAAATCCTTATAGCTTCTGTTGTTCTTTTGCATATATATCCTCATTCAGTATTCTTTTTCGATTTCTTCTGTTATCCCATACGTATTTTTAAAGTCATCTAAATCCTTGGGAGACTTGATCAGCATGATTTCTTCCAGTTTTCCAGTCTGTATATCTTTGAATCCTGCCACCTGCTCACCAGTACAAATACTTGCACGGATTACTGGTTTCATACATTCTCTATCATAAGATTTTTTAACGTTTTTCTTTTTGAACAATCCCATACTATCGCCTTCTTTCTGATGTGCCATATCTGTACCACCTTTACAGTTCTTATTCATCGTAATAATTGAATCCACCAAACAATCCTGGTCTGCTATATCCTTTTTTACTCATATCTTCATCCTCCTGACACTTTTATCCTTTGGTTTTATCTCAGAATAATACTCTTTTCTCTTTTTGAAATCGCATAACAGGCGACATTCGCTTATTTGCCTATGGACATTATACCATCAATTACTTGTTGTAAGTTTACAAATCAAGTATAATAAAATATATTATGAAATAACCGCGCAGCATGTGGTCTGGAAGACAGGTAATCCTCATGCCTAGCGATATACGAGGGAGGAATTCGCATGGGTAAACAATCCACCAGAGAAAACAAAACTATTTACCAGCTTTGCCGAGAAGCGGCAGGACTTACAAGAGCAGAGGCCAGCGAAAAAATGGATGCTGTCTCTGCTTCAAAAATTGAAAAATTTGAATATGAAACCCAAGAACCTACGCTCTTATGATATCCTCCAGATGGCAGATGCCTATAAAAGACCAGATCTTTGCAATTATTACTGCTCTCACAAATGCGAAATAGGCCAGCGTTATGTTTCCAGAAGTAGAAGTGACTAATTAGCCTAAATATCATTTTGGAGACAATTGCCAGCTTAAATGAAATCAATCCTCTTACCGGCCGTCTGATTCAAATTGCACGTGACGGCAAGATCAGCGATGATGAAATGAAAGATTTTGCTTATATCAGTAAAAAACTTGATGAGATTTCTTTAGCCATAGACTCTTTGAATCTTTGGGTAGATAAGACAGCCGGGGAGCAGGGGCTCAATCTTGAACTTTTAAATGCCGAAAAAACAAAATTAAAATAATCCACACTGCACGAAAGGCAATGGTCTATTTTGGATTCATTGCCTTTACCTTACATACGTTGCAATTGATTGACTATACTTTCGGTCCTTCGAATTGCTTCTTCTACCTGTCTTTTTGCATTATTGATCCGGTCTTGGACCACCCAGTCCACAACAAATCCATCAAAAAAATAATCCGCAAAAGAAAGAAAATCTCCAGTATTGATATTCAGGTTACATGCCATATTTACATCGTTTAATTCTCTGCTGAAACTACGAAGATCGTACTTTGCCTGTTCCATATTTCGTTTCGCCTGATCCATTTTGGAATGTTTTAACAACGTGGTGAAAAAGCCACCGCCAAACATATCTACCAGACCCCAGTTCTTTGCACTGTTTAAATTTTCTTTTGCTGTACGAAGACTATTCAGTGCTCTTCGGCCAGCTTCAATAGCTTCTCTCTTTTCTTTCTCAATATCATATCCCATTCGTTTTCTCCTTCTGATCCATTATGAACGTGATGTTGCCAATGCTACAATGCCACCGACAATTAACAATGGAAAAGCAATATACATCAGTCCACCCAAAACCATACCTATCAATATCACCGGGAAGAAGATTACTGTGCAAAGTAATTTCATAATTCCCCAGGATGCTTTTAACCCAAAAGCAAATAATTTTCCTACAAACCAGATCATACAAATTGTAAACAATAATGATAACATTTTTTACCCCTCCTGAAACTCATTCTAATATATGCCTTTTTTTGATTCTTTTTCTGCTATATATTCAGATGTATTCTTTATTCCAAACTTATTACAGAATTCCGGATTTTTCTCCATTTTTTCTATAATTCGGATCAATCGAATTCTCTGTACTGCTTCCATCCGATCACCTCGCTATTCTGCTTTGCTGTTGATATTGTCAGTATAGCAGATTATTTTTTTCACAATAAATATCCATTATGAAGAATTGAACCTTTATATTTCTCGAATTTCAAGAATTCTCTTTTTTGTGCTCCAGGGCGTTTTCTTTCAGCCTAATTCTTTTCAATGCTTTTCAGATATCTCCGCACCACTCCCAGGCCCAGTGCGGGCACACAGAATATCTCCCTATGTTTTCCACACTGTTCATATACTTCTTCCAGATCAAACCACTGAACTTCCTCTACTTCTTCTGTCTGAAGAACAAGTTCCGCTATATTCACAGGCTCCCGATAGATGTAGACAAAAGCAATTTCTTCATCCCGAAACATTTTTCCATGGAATTCCTTTGCGAAGGATATGGGGAAGGTTCCGGCAAAGTGTAGCTGTTCCGGTGTTGCGCTGATTCCCAGTTCTTCTTTCAGTTCCCGAAGTGCAGATTCCAGTGGTTCGTCTCCTGCCTGGATGTGTCCTGCCGAGGAAGTATCAAATTTTCCCGGAAAAGAATCCTTGTTTTGTGAGCGTTTCTGTAAAAGAATCTGCACTCTGCCTTCCTTTTTCCGAATAATCCATATGTGGGCTGTTCTATGGGGGATTCCTTCTGCATGGGCTTTTTCCCTTGATACAATCTGTCCAGCCGGATTACCTTTGCTGTCTATAACGTCAAATAATTCCATCTATTTTTCCTTCTTTAATTTATAAAAAATTCAAACAGTCTTGTCCCTGTCAGTTCTTTATTTTATTTTTCGATAAAGTGAATTCTGTCTGGATAAAACCGATCCTGCTGAGGTCTTGTTTCTGCCGGATAACCCAGTGCAAACATGGAAAAAACTTTTACATTTTCCGGAAGATCCAGAAGTCTGTGAACTTTTTCCATGTGTTCTTCTACCGGAGCAATGCCAAACCATACTCCACCCAGACCAAGAGTATCTGTTTCCAGCCAGATATTCTCTTGGGCAATAGACATGTCAATCTGTGCAAAAGATGGTGCAACAAGTCCTTCTGTATGATAGACCGGTACGATTACTGCAGGTGCCCCTGCTGCACAGCCGGTGTATGGTGTTACTTTGGATAATTTCTGGATTTTTTCTTTGTCTGTTACCACATAAAATTCCCATGGCTGCTGGTTACATGCACTTGGCGCCTGCATTCCCGCCTTCAGGATTTCCATGATTTTTTCTTTTTCTACTGGTTTATCTTCATATTTTCTTACACTGATTCTGTGAAAAATGCTGTTCATAGCTTTTCGTCTCCTTTACGAATTATTCAGATGATCCTATTATAGCATGTATATTTTATAAAGCCTCATATTTTTTCAGTTCTTCTGATATTTTACAGAAGAGCAGTCTCCTCTCCTGTAGAGTAATCGATCTGGCTGATAATCTCCCTGTTCTCCACCAGATAATTCATATATCTGCGAACGGTAATCCTGGAAAGATTTACTTTGCTGGCAATCTCATTGCTGCTGAGAAAAATTCATTTGTTTTCTTCCAGATAAGAACGAATCAGTTCCAGAGTTTGTTCCTGCATACCTTTTTCCAGAAGTGCTTTTGGCGAATAGGATGTACTCTGTACCAGCAGACAGTCAATTTCCGACTGATTCAGTTCTTTATCCTAAGTGGAAACAATTTTCATGTAATAAATTAACCAGTTTTGCTACTTCTTTATAATTTTTTTCCTGCTCCCATGCATCCAGAAGTCCCGACTGAAGCTTAATCCTCGTCTGCGCATCCAGTGCACTGAAAGGTTCATTCAACAAAAGCACTTCCGGATGTGCTGAACAAGCTCTGGCAATAGCCACTCCCTGTTTCATTCCGCCTGACAGTTCCTTGGGATACATTGTAACTATTATTTTATCATATCCGCGGAAAAAAGCTCCTCTTTTCCAAATACTTAGTTACCGAATAAAAGTTTCCGCGGAGAGAATCCAATTTCCTGTTTTCAGGATCAAAGAAAGTCTGCCAGCACAATACCAGCAGACTCCCAACTTTTATATATTTCATTTTTGACGATTTCTCCAGCAATAAAAAGCATAAGAATATCCATGATTTTCTGACATCTCAACTATGAACATTTTTACTTATTATTTTAAATTTGATCTTATTTCTTCGATCAACTTCACTTTATCATCATATCTCTTTTTGAAAATGTCAGCTATTTCATAGATCCATTCCATGTCATCATATAGTTTACTTCCAATACTATATCTAAATTCCTTTTCAAGTTCTTCTTGGCTCATCAATCCATTTGCAATCAAAAGCGAAAAAAGAACATTTCTGGCCATATTATAATACAAAATAATTGATCCCGGATCCTCATTTGGCATTTGTCTCAAATATTTTGTAAGTGCATCATAAACCTTGCAGCCACGATTAATTGCAGAAATCTCCTCAATAATCTTATTCGGCTTGCCAAAATATCCCATTGCCTCTTGTATTCCCTCTATTGTATCTTTTTTCTTCCTCTTCGCACGAATCATATGTTCATCTAAGGATTCCTCAAAATCAGGATACGAAAACGGTCTATACTTGAAGTCATCTGCCATCTCTCCCTGTTTTACAAAACAATATACCTCTTTTTCATTGTCCTGACGACGGTACAGGGCTTTGGAAACAATAAACTCTTTATCATCCTCTGATATATCCAGAAAAAATTTTTCATCTACACCAAAATACTCTGATAACTGGCGTAATCTTTTCTGAGAAATAGTCTTTACACCGTTTTCCCATGCACTTACCTGTTGCCGGCTTACATCCAGAATGTCTGCTAACTCATTTAAAGACATATTGCACCTTGTTCTTATAAATTTTAATCCGTTCATGAAAACTACATCCTTTCTTATCACAAATTCATTGATAAGCGCGCTCAACACCATGAATTGTAGCTTTGGTTGACAGCAGGTGTCAATCTGTAACTTTTTAAATCTCTCAAATTCCTGAAATGTTCGTATCGTCTTTTTTTGCTATGATAAATGCAATACTATTAAGCAGCTCAAAATCATCTGCTTCAATCCACTCCACAGCATCTTCCGCGGATATTCCTGTCTTTACCAAACTTTTATAGTTACTTTTTTTATATTTCAGCTTGGTTCCATTCCTGTTGTCAATTTATCTGACACGCTCCTTCTCCGCGGAGAGGATTCCACTTGACATCTCC
>NZ_JBWJVQ010000235.1:0-4940 GCF_056339875.1 Blautia sp. ZXY-1-C6 | reverse complement strand
TAATGAATGCACCCACCAGTGCAACACAGGCATAAATAATATTATTGACAAAACGGGTGGAAGGGTTTGTCAGGCTGCTGTAAAAAACAGCCTTCAGACCGCATTCCTGTAATTCTTCGTTAACCTTTGCAAAGCGTTCAGAAGATTTTTCCTCATATCCAAAAGCCTGAACAACCTTCTGGTTTCCAATCATCTCTTCGATGAGAGCAGTCTGACGTCCTCTGGCATCGCTTTGCTTCCGGAACATCTGGAAGGTATGGGAAGAAATAAATTTGGCTACCAGGAAGCTTAAAGGAGTCAGAACAGTGACCATCAATGTAATCCAGACATTTTTGGAAAACATAAAGATCAAAGTCCCTATAATAGTTACGATTCCTGAGAAAAGCTGGGTAAATCCAAGCAGCATACCATCGGACAGAATATCTGTATCTGCAATAATACGGCTGATGATATCTCCGGTACTGTGTCCGTCAAGGTAAGAGAGGGGAAGTACCTGAATGTGTCGGATGGCTTTGGCACGGATATCCTTTACTGTCTGGTAGGTCATGCGGTTATTGATCACATTCATAAGCCACGTGGCAGCAGAAGAGAGGATGACCATTACAAGGATACGTGACAGGTAATACCACATCATTTCGAAGTTTACCTGATGTTGGGCAATGACCTGATCAATGGCATTTCCGAATAGGATTGGGACATACAGCTGAAGGATAACGGAAACTGCCGCCAGTATGATACTGAGGATCAGCAGAAAACGGTATCTTCCGATGAAAACGCAGTAACTTTAAAAAAAGTTTTCGCCGCTTTTGCTTTTAGCAGGATCTTTTATTGTTGATCTGCTCATACAGTCACCTCCTTCATTATATTACCTGCAGATACAGAGGAGTATCTGGCTCTTTCTTCCGGAAACTGAGAGAAGTAGATTTCCCGGTAAGTATCACAGGTACGCAGCAGTTCAGCATGAGTACCCTTACCTGCCAGAGTACCGTTATCAAGGACAAGGATCAGGTCTGCCTGCTGAATGCTGGAGGAACGCTGGGATACCAGCTAATGTACTGACTCTCCAGTCAAGTCTGTTGAGAGACTTACGCAGTGCTGCATCAGTGGCAAAGTCCAGGGCACTGGCACTGTCATCCAGGATCAGGATTTCAGGTTTTTTTACCAGGGCACGGGCAACGGTAAGTCTTTGTTTCTGGCCACCGGAAAGGTTTTTACCGTTCTGTTCCAGCATAAAATCAAGCTGTCCCGGTTTACCCTCTACCACCTCTTTTCCCTGTGCTGTGGTAAGTGCCTGCCACAGATCCTCGTCAGAGGCATCTTCCCGGCCCGTTGGGATTACTGTTCCGGATAGAGCCTTTGAGAACCTGCCTTCTGTGGAACAACGCCGATTCTGGAGCGGAGATCACTTCTGGTGTAATTTTCAATATTCTGACCATCCAGCAGAACAGTTCCTTTGCTGGCATCATAGAATCTGGAGATCAGATTTACCAGAGTGGTTTTTCCGCTTCCTGTACCACCGATAATACCTACGGTCTGTCCCTTTTTTACAGAAAAACTGATATGGGAAAGACTGGGGGCACCGGCTTTGCTGTACGCAAAGGTTACATCATCGAATACGACGGCATTTTCTGAAAGTGATGCATCAGCAGTTGCTGTTGCAAGGTCCTTCGATATCTGAGCAGAATATGTGGAGGAGGAGGGGTAATCCATAGTAGATTTCACTTTCAGGATATCTGCCACACGTCCTGCGCAGGCTGCAGATTTGTTCAGGGTGATGATCAGGGAGGCAAGCTTGATCAGTTCCACGATCATCTGAGCCATATAGTTATAAAGGGCAACAACCTGTCCCTGCTGCATACCGCCAAGATTTACTTCTACTCCTGCTTTCTGGATCAGAATAACAGTAGCAATATTGATCAGTACGTAAGTGACCGGATTTAACAAAGCGGAAAGCTTTCCTACAAAGAGATTTAACTTTGTCAGCTCCTGATTGCGGGTGTCAAATTCTGCAACTGCCTCTTTTTCGCGGCAGAATGCACGGATAACGCGGACGCCTGTAAGGTTTTCTCTGGTCAGTCCGGTTACTGTGTCCAGTTTTCCCTGTACTTTTTTAAACAGAGGAATACTGAGAAACATAATGACAAAGACAACCAGAAACAGAAACGGGATCGCAACAGCAAAAACCAGAGCACATTTAAAATCAATGGTAAATGCCATGACCATGGATCCAAGTACGATAAACGGACTTCGAAGAAGAAGACGAAGTCCCATATTTAATCCGTTCTGAATCTGATTGACATCATCGGTGAGTCTTGTGATAAGAGTATCTGTTCCCAGGGTATCCAACTCTGTATAGGACAGATGCTGTACATGGTCATAAACTGCCTGTCTTAATTCTGTGGCAAAGCCCACGCTGGCTTTAGCGGCAAAGAACTGAGCTGTGATGGTACTGGCAAGACCAAGAGCCGCCATTAGTATAAGAATAGAAAATCTCTGGACAATGTATCTGTTGTCGTGGTTTGCAATACCTACATCTATGATCTGTGCAATGACGATAGGTACGATCAGGTCAAATACAACCTCCAGAAATTTAAAAAATGGCGCAAGGATGCTTTCTTTTTTGTAGTTTTTTAAATAAACCGTCAATGAACGCATTTTAAAAATTCCTTCCTTTCGTAAAAATCATTCCTATATTATTTCTTCCTTTTTTTGAAAAATAATACATTCAAAAGTGTATCATTTAAGACTTTTTTGTCAAGAAGAATGTGCAAAAACAGATGAACTTTGGAGAAAATTCGTTACTGTTCACTCCGTTCACAGTAACTTAGCCAAAATTCATTCCAGATTGCCTGCGGCAATGGAATTTTGGCTTGTATGTCTCGGGATTTTGGCATATTCATGCCAAAACACCTCGCAGAATAGTGGTGTGTGAACAGTAACGAAAATTCAACTTGACTTCCAAAAAAGATATTATTAAAATATTCCGTGGCACTATTTGTGCACTGACAATTGATAAATTATTATTACCATAATGAGGAAGAGACAGACTATGGAGATTATTGAGACATTTGGTCATTATGTGGAAAATCTGACGGATAAAAAGCCTCAGTCAGCCCGCCGGCTGTTAAAAACCGGCTGGGAGGCGCAGAATCTGAAGTTCCGTTACATGCAGGACAAGAGACTGATGCCTGCAGACAGGCATCTTGCAAATCTGATGATGGATACCATGCTGCGGCCCCTTCAGAAACCGGAAGCTTCTGTTATTGTAAGTATTTTTACACCCTGCGAAATGATGCAGGAGGTGGGATTACATCCCTATAATGTAGAAGGATTTTCCTGCTATCTTTCTGCAAGCAAAGCAGAGAGGGCGTTTTTGCAGCAGGCAGAGAATCAGGGAATTGCAGAGACACTGTGCAGTTATCACAAGACATTTCTTGGTGCAGCGCAGAAAGGACTTCTGCCAAAGCCTAAATGTATTGTTTATACCAACCTGACCTGCGATGCTAACCTGCTCACCTTCCGTACCCTGGCAGATTTTTACCAGGTACCTGTATTTGCCATTGATGTACCATGGAATCAGACCACAGAGAATGTACAGTATGTGGCAGATCAGTTAAAGGATTTAAAAATATTTCTGGAAAAAAATACAGGAAAAACAATCTCTGAGGACAGATTAAGGGAACGTCTTGCCTGCAGTAAGCGGACTCTGGAGAATTACAAAAAATATCAGCAGATGCGTGCAGACAGATATGTGCCCTCTGATCTGGTCACACCCTTGTATGCAGGAATGACAAACAATATCCTTCTGGGAACAGCAGAAGAAGAGAAGTATACACAGATGCTTCTTGAAGATATTAAGAAAGCACCGGCAGCGAAAGGGAAACACATTTACTGGATGCATACCATTCCATTCTGGTCGGATGCAGTGCGCCAGGAGCTTTGCTTCAGTGAGAAAGCCCAGATCGTAGGATGTGAACTTGCAGAAACCTGTGAGCCGGATTTTGATCCTGAGAACCCTTTTGAAGCAATGGCAGAAAGAATGGTATATCATTCACTGAACGGAAGTGCCCTTAGAAGGATTGAAGCCGGTATCCGCCATGCGAAACAGGCAGGAGCAGACGGTGCTGTGTGGTTTGGACATTGGGGATGTAAACATACGCTTGGTGCGGCACAGCTTGCAAAGAAGAAGTTCGAGGAAGCCGGTCTGCCCCTTTTGATCCTGGACGGTGACGGGTGTGATCGAAGCCATGGAGGAGAAGGACAAACTTCCACCAGGCTGGGAGCTTTTCTGGAAATGCTGGGAGGTGCTGAGAATGAATAAAACTTACTATGTCTGTAAATATACCCCAATTGAACTTCTGGAATCTCTTGGCGGGGAATGTGAGAACTTTAATCATATGCCGGAGGGATTTGACCTGGCCGATCAGGTTTCCCATCCCAATATCTGCGGTTTTGGAAAAACACTTCTGGAAGGAGTCATGGAGGGGAAAATCAAGGAACTTGTCCTGGTGAGCTGCTGTGATACTATCCGGAGTGTCTATGACATTCTGCTTGAAAGCGGCAAGCTGGATTTTCTCTATATTTTGGATGTGCTTCACTGTGACAGTGCCTGCAGCAGAGAGCGTATGGCTGTACAGTTAAAAGGGCTGGCGAAGGCTTATGCACAGTACAAAGGCACAAAGTTTGATGCCGGAAAATTCCGGGCTGCTTTCCATGCACAGGAGAAAATCACAAAGTCCCATATTGCAGTGCTTGGCGCCAGAATGGGGCAGGAATTATTTGAAATGACCAGCAAAGCTATGCCTCTTCCTGTAGAGAATGATACCTGCGTGCATAACCGTTCTGTGGGAAATATACTTCCACCGGAGGGTGCTTCTTTTGATGAGCTGATGGACTGGTATGCAGGTGAGATTCTGGGGCAGATTCCATGTATGCGTATG
>NZ_JBWJVQ010000234.1:0-3800 GCF_056339875.1 Blautia sp. ZXY-1-C6 | reverse complement strand
TCATCCTTTGCCAGGAACTCTTTGATTGCTTCTACAGACGGATACATCTGGCTTTCCATATCGCTGGTATCATTATAACTGCGGTCATGGAAAAGTCCCTCATAATGTACCAGACGGGTAGGGTCATTCTTATGGAAAAGCTGAGACATTTCATAGATATCTTTTCCGCCAAAAGATTCATTTCCGCAGGACCAGATCAGGATTGCCGGATGATTCTTGTCTCTCTGGTACATGGAGTTGGCACGGTCAAGCATCATATCCAGCCATTCCGGTTTGTTGTGAGGAACAACATGAGTATAATCCTTTGTAAATTCCGCCACATCCCAGGAACCATGGGATTCCAGGTTTGTCTCATCGATCATATAAATACCATATTCATCACAGAGCTGATAGATCAGTGATGTATCCGGATAATGACAGGTACGGATGGCATTAATATTATTCTGCTTCATAATGCGAAGATCCTTGCGAAGTTCTTCCTCTGAAACATGTCTTCCGCTGACAGAGCTGAACTCATGGCGGTTTACGCCCTTAAACACAATACGTTTTCCGTTCAGAGTCATAATACCGTTCTTCATCTCGAAACGGCGGAATCCAACCTTCTGAGGAATTACCTCCTGAATAGTTCCTGCTTCATCATAAAGTTCAATTGTAAAATCATAAAGCTGTGGATCTTCTGCGCTCCATAATTTCGGATTATTAATTTTCCATGCAAAGCTGTTCTGTACAGTCTTGCTGCTATTTGTTCTCTGAATATAAAATGGCTCTGCATCGGCTTCTTCATTTCCAGCTTCTGTAAGAGATTTTTTCTCTTCCAGCACACATTCTCCATCTTTCTCAAGTCTGAAAACAATGCTTCCCTTTCCCCATGTCTTTACCTTAATTTCAAGATCTGCTACATCCAGATTCTCTTCCGGGATTGCCCGAATCTGGAGATCATATGCATGGGTATCCGGAACTGTATAAAGATACACATCTCTGTAAATTCCGGAGAAACGGAAGAAGTCCTGATCTTCACACCAGCTGCTGGAGGTCCATTTGAATACCTGTGCTGCCAGCTTATTCTGTCCATCTTTAAGATAATCTGTTAACTCAAACTCAGATGGAGTAAAAGAATCCTCACTGTACCCAATAAATGCTCCGTTCAGCCACAATGCAAGTCCGCTCTCTGCTCCCTGGAAAGAAATAAACAGTCTCTTACCCTTCATATGTTCCGGCACTGTAAAATATTTCACATAGCTTGCAACCGGATTAAATCTCTCCGGAATCTGACCGGGATAAATTTCCTCATGTCCTTCCCATGGATACTGGACATTAGCATACTGCGGTGCATCATATCCTTCCATCTGGATATGTGCCGGTACATGGATGTCCTCCCAGTCATAGCAACAGTAATCCTCTTTCTCAAATCCCTGAACTGCACTTTTGTAATTACGCGCATAATGAAACTTCCATAAACCGTTCAGACTGTAGCGAAAAGAAGTTTCCGTCCCATCCTGCACAGCAGTCTGCATTTCATTCCCATCTCTATAATACACATGATCTGAATGAGCTTCCATTCGGTTATCGCAGAAATACTGTGGATCTTTTACCAGTGAATAATCAAATGCCTTCATACTCTTATGTTCTCCTCATGATTTATTTTTTTAACTGTTCTCTCTGCCTGCAATATTATATTTCGCCATACATCCGTAAAACACTTCCAGCAAAATACTTTATATATGACTTTTTTCATAAAAATATCTTATACGATATTGCCAACAGCCAGTTATCCTTCATAAGCAAAATTATAACATTATACCAATCCGCACAGTTTGCATATTTGACTATATAATATTCATTTTCGACTTTTATATATTCCGGTGTCTGATATTTACCATCCTTCCTCTGTCCGGATGTCAAACTTCAGGAGAAGCTGCTCATAATTTTCTCCCTTTTTTCTCCACTCTGCAGGTGACATTCCCATCAGCTTCCGGAAATTCCGGTTAAAAGCAGAGTCCGATGCAAAACCACATTCCGTACCTATGTCAGTAACTGACCTATCTGTCTTTTTCAGTTTTTCACAGGCTGTGCGGACACGTATCAAATTTATATACTCTACAGGGCTCATATGCATACATCCGGAAAAAATCCTGCGAAAATGTGACTCACTCAGATGACAGTTTGCAGACAACTGCTCTATCTTTATATTCTCTCTGTAATGATCTGAAATATAATCCAGTGTATCTGAAATGATCCTCATGCTCCTGCTCTGCTCTTCATAAAGCATTTCCTGTTCCGGCGTCCGGTTCAGCCGGGCAATCCCTGCCAGCAGAGCCATAAGAAGTCCGGATGCCTCCTGAATATAAAACTCCTCTTCCCGGCGCATGATATCCATAATTCTAATAATACATTCAGCTATAAACGGTTCCTCTTTCTCGTTCATCAACAATGCCCCGGCGTTGATCCTTCGCAGCATTTTCTCAGCCTGTACAGCACTCTCACAATTCTTTCGCAAAAATCCCTCAACATCCACAAACAGATACTCCCATTTACAGACCGTATTTCCCATGCTGTTTGTTGTATGAGGAAACCGTTCCGGGATCACAGTAAACTGCCGCCCTGTAAACTTCCTTTTCTCCTCTCCCAGAGTAAGGATTCCCTCTCCATAATAGCAAAAACCAATCTCCATAAAATTATGAAAATGAAGGTCCTCTATACCGGTTCCATAATTCTGCACCCAGCGCTCTCCCAGAAGAGGAAGGATCGGACTTCCTGCAGGCATGTAATAATAGCGTAATTCTATTTTAGGTTTCTTTCTTTTCATAGTCTTTTATCCGAAAACTCCCTATGCAAAAAAGGCAGGTGATCTTCACCTGCCCCACAATAGCACTGCATTTATTCAGCCTTTCGCTATCCTATTCCCCTTTAGTTTCCTTCTCTGCCATTCTTGAAAACACCATCTCATATCCGTCATTTCCATAATTCAGTGAACGATTCACACGACTGATCGTTGCTGTGGAAGCTCCGGTCTTCTCAGAAATATCAAGATAGGTTCTCTTGTCCATCAGCATCTTGGCAACCTCAAAACGCTGTGATAAGGAAAGAAGTTCATTGATTGTGCACACATCCTCAAAAAAAGTATAGCACTCTTCTTTATCCTTCAGGCATAAAATCGCTTCAAAAAGCTGATCCACAGCCTCTGTTCTGATTTTTTTACTCATTTTCATGCTCCTTTTAGAACTCTGTACTTCACTTGCGGACATTTGTTTTTAAACTGTCCGTGTTATGTTTCTAACAGTGATATTTTACCACGTTAAATTATAGGAAGCAAGCCTTTAACCCAAAAGAAATCACAGATTTTTTATTTTTCTCACAAAAGCCTTTTTCGAAGAGTAAGGCAAATAAAATCATCTTTTTCGCAACGCAGCTCTACACCAAATAACTGCTTCTCAGTTTATCAGAATTTACGATTCACATACTCCCTGATTGCATCCGTAGACCGATTAAGGACCAGTTCCTCCGGAAAATCCAGTTTCTCCAGCAAATCTCTCGCCAGATCAAACTCCCCTATCAGCAGATCAAAATGGGCATCACTGTCCATCACCACCGGAACATGATATTTCTTACACAGATTCAGCACCACAGTATCATTCTCCACCGCATTCTGTCGATTACAGTCCGGATCCATAGAATGATTATTCAGTTCCAGAACCTTCCCATATTCTTTCGCCCCCTGAACCAGTGCCTCATAATCAATCTCATATCTCCCGTCATCCGGATGTCCGATAATATTCACATAGGGATTCTTCATCACATTC
>NZ_JBWJVQ010000233.1:0-11264 GCF_056339875.1 Blautia sp. ZXY-1-C6 | reverse complement strand
CGGGGTATTCCTTTTCGGACGGTCATTCTGTTTTCAAGGTGCTGTCCATCGATGAACTACCCTAAGTCTACACGAAAAAAATGCAATTCCCGGAATTTTGCGAGAATTGCATTTTGATGAAGTTTACACTTTGGAAATTGCATTTTTGCAATCATTCTGTATAATGGAAGTATGCGGAGGAGGTGCGTGTTTATGGCTTTACCCGGAACACCCGGACAACGGATTTCCGATTTATGCAATGGGAACCACATCACACAAAAGGAACTTGCGGAGAAGATAGGCGTTTCCGCTTCCCAGTTGAGCCGCATTGTCAGCGGCGAAACAAGAACGGTAAGCAGTGATATTCTCATAGGTGTGGCAAAGGAATTTAAGGTATCGACAGACTACATACTGGGCTTGTCTACCGTGAGCGTCCGTAAAAGCTACGATATTTCTGAATTAGGCTTGTCCGAGGGAGCCGTGAGGGGGCTTGTGACGGGTGCTGTTGATGTGCAAATCCTCAACCGCCTGTTGGAACACAGGAATTTTCCCAAGCTGATAGATTTGATACGGATTTATTTTCAGGACACGGCGGCAAAGGGCATAACAGCAAGAAACCAGCTTATCGAGATAGCAACGGCTTCCCTGTCCGATCTGATGAAAGAACACCCGGAACACCGGGCGGAAGCAAAGCAGGATTTACAGCTTTTGAACACCCAAAAGATGGGGGAACATGAAGCAGAGATTGAAAAAATCAAAAATGTGTTCCTGGCTATCCTGCGGGATATTAAGAAAGATATTGACAACGGGGAACAGCCGGGAGAAGCTGTGACCGCCGCTATGTTCCAAGCCATGCGGGACGCACTGGCGGAACAGAAGAAAAACCCGCTTTCCATTGACGATGTAACGGCGATGATAGCCGGACAGATCGGACAGCTTGCACCGATGGATGAAGAAACTGCCGACTTGTTCCAAAAGTTGTTAAAGAAAGTGATGAACCAAAAAAATGACTGATATTTTATCAGAGAAAATCACAGTAGCAAGGGAGGATAACCATGAAAGAACAATGGCTGGAATGGGCAATAGAATTACAGAGTCTTGCACAAGCAGGATTGACCTATGGAAAAGATATTTTTGATAGAGAACGCTATGAAAGGATACGGGAAATTTCTGCTGAGATAATGGCATATAAGACAGATATACCTGTTCAAAAAGTGAAAGACCTTTTCTGTAATGAAACAGGATACCAGACACCAAAACTTGATACCAGAGCCGCTATTTTTCAAAATGGAAAAATTCTTCTTGTTAAAGAGAATAGCGGAAAATGGTCACTTCCCGGAGGTTGGGTTGATGTAAATGTGTCTGTCAAAGAAAATACTATTAAGGAGGTCAAAGAAGAAGCAGGCTTAGATGTAACTGCTGATAAAGTGATTGCAATTCAAGACCGCTCTAAACATAACTTGCCAGTATATGCTTATGGCGTATGTAAAATATTTGTACTTTGCACCATTATCGGAGGTGCCTTCAAAGAAAATATAGAAACTACGGGCTTTGCATATTTTTCAGAAAATGAACTGCCGGAACTGGCCACGGAAAAGAATAATGAAGAGCAAGTAAAAATGTGTTTTGAAGCATATCGAACCAAAAACTGGTCAACTCTTTTTGATTAGACCGAGGGAAAAGGAGGAACAGTCCTATGGGTTATAAGCAGATTGTTTTTGATGTAGACGGAACTCTGATTGATACAGAATATGCCGTCATTCATTCTTTGCAAGATACTATAAGAGCAATAAACGGAAAGATAATCTCCGATAAAGAATTAACATTTGCTTTAGGAATTACCGGCGAAAATGCTTTGCAGCGTTTAGGAGTGAGTGATATAGCGTCAGCACTATTTATGTGGGACAAGAACATGGAAAAATACAGGGACACGATTACTGTATTTCACGGGATAAAAGAATTGCTTGAGACTATTTCGGAATTAAAATTAGGCATAGGAATTGTTACCTCTAAAACCCATGAAGAATTTAGAAGCGATTTTCAGAAATTTGATATATCATCTTACTTTGAAACCGTGGTCTGTGCTGATGATACGCTACAACACAAACCAGAACCAGACCCGCTTTTGAAATACATGGAATGGACAAAATGTCAAGCAAATGAGTTACTGTACATTGGCGATAGTATCTACGACATGCAGTGCGCTAAACATGCAAATGTAAACTTTGGATTAGCAAAATGGGGTGTTGGAAATAGAGTGAATGCTCAAAAATCATTCTGTACTCCTTTTGATTTAGCCAAAAATCTTGCTTCAACCAAAAGCTAATACTTGATACAAGCAAGTAGCAAAGACAGCCGAGCCAGTCACGCCCGTCTTTGCTAAAGGGTAATCAAGGCGGGAAAGCCCTAAAATGGCTTCCCGCCCATTTCAATTTTTAGAAAAGAAACGCTCCAAAATCAGAAAGAGAGCGGCCAAGCACTTTGAGGGATTGGCCGCCTTGTCCACCCATTCAACGGGGCGGCGGGCGGCGGTCAAGACCGGGTGCAAACCCGTTCATTTCAGTCTTGACGGTTGCCCACTGTCCTGCTATTTTCCGGGAGTGTGGCCACTACTTCGGGACACTTTGTCCACAAGTCGGAGCGTAGGACGAGGGACGGGGGCTTTCATATACCTGCCGCCGTTCTCTGAAACCAGCCCGATTTTTTGTTCATTCCCATTCACAAAAAGTCAGCCTGTTTTCCTACCGGAGCAAACGGGGCGCAAAAAGCACCGCACCCCGTTTCCCCCGTCAGCCACGCCAGCAGGTATAACACACTACACTTTGCTTCGCAAAGTCGTGTGCCAAATGGGGGCTTTGCCCCCATTTGGAAACCCCCACAAGAAAAGGCGGTACGCTACCCCTCCACGGGGCGCATACCGCCTTTTCTTGTTATCCAGCCCTCCGGCTGTATCGGTTGAGCAAAAGTCAGCGTGGGATTGGTGTGGTATCTTTATCTAAGCGAACCCCCATTTTCCCACTTAGAAACTGCCTTATCTGTGACTCCCAGCTTCTCGCCCAGCTCTTTTTGTGTCCAGTTATGTTCTTTGCGGCACTGTGCAATGAATACGCCAACTTTCTGTGTGTCTACCATAGTATGCTCTCCCTTGTACGTCTTTCTTGTACTTTTGTTACTTTGATTATGTCATAGACCATGGGGAAAGTCACCCTACTGCTGGTAGAATTGGCATTTATACTTTGTAAAGTCTACTTCAGTGCTGTCAGAATCCCCATTGCATTGTCGTAATCTTTCTCTCCGACCAGGATTTCATACAATGTTTTATCTGTTCCGAAGTTCCCACCCATGCTGCGGGCAGTTCCCCTGCCCGGGGCTATCATTTTTTCTTCGTGGTTAACTCTCTTTGTTTTGTATTTGATTTTCTCTGAATCTAAGGCTTTACAATACTGCTCATATTTGTCCCTGGATGCACCGAGATAAACTGTTCTGCTGTCGAATAACATAATTGCTTCCTCCTTTGGGGTGTTGTTTTTACAAAAATGATTCTTCCTGCTATCTCCTCAGCCACACACTCCAGAACGTGTTCGAAAAATCCTTCCCACAATCTGCATACCCAGTGAATATAACGAAAAAACAGCAGACATCTGTTTCCAGATCATCTGCTGTCATTATATCATATATATTTATTGCTTTGTAGTATAAAAGTATTATTCTACCTCTTCCGGTTCCATGCTTCGCATGTGTTCCTCGTTCTTTACGATTTCATACTTCTGGCGATATTCCTTGAAGTATGTATAATATTCCACGCTGTCAGATGGGTAAATCTTGGAATCATGGATATGCATATCCGGATTCTCGTCTCCACTCTTAAGGAGAGCTACCATTGCACTTGCACAATGTGCTGCAATACGGTTGAAGCTGTTGAGAATGTCTGTATATACAGTTCCCTCTTCCAGTCCACAGTTGCCATTACTCAGACGCTCTACATGATGCATCTTCAGCTCATTGCATAAGGATGTGATAATCATTCCAAGCGGTGCAACTCTCTGTGCCATCTCTTTGTCATCATTGAGGAACGCACGGCAGGTAAGGTTGATTTCCTCACGGACTGCTTCCATTACTACATTCAGCTCATCCCAGGCTTCCTGTGAGAAGTTGGTGTGATTATCATGCATTTCACTGGACATATAGGCAATGTAGGATGCATGGTCACCGATTCTCTCAAAGTCATTGATGGTATGAAGATAAAGGGATGCCTGCCTTGTCTGGGCACTGTTCATCTCATGCTTTGTGAGCTTCATCAGATATTCCCCAAGACGGCTTTCGTATTTATCGATCAGGTTCTCTTTTCTCTGTACCTTATCAAATTTATCCTGCTGATATTCATTCAGAAGGTTCATGGCACGGTTGACATTCTTGCGAAGCTTCCTTGCCATACCGCTCATGGCACGATGACACTGTCCAATAGCAAGTGCCGGATAATTCAGAAGACGTTCTTCCAGAAGATCAAAATCTGCTTCATCTTCCAGTTCCTCTGCACTGTCTTTTACAAGCCAGCACACCAGCTGCTCGATCTTCGGTATGAACGGGAAAAGAACACATACTGTTGCTACACGGAATACAGTATTCAGTAAAGCAATTGCAACCGGTGACATAATCATATCCATAAATCCGAAATGCACAACAGCATTTACAGTGTAGAAGATCACTGACCAGAGGATAAGACCAAACAGGTCATTGATCAGATAAACAAGTGCTGTACGTTTACCATTCTTATTCGCACCGATTGCTGAAATCAGAACCGGACAGGCAGCACCTACACCGATACCAAGAACGATCGGGAATGCACTGGAGAATGTCAGGATACCTGTTACAGATAACGCCTGCAATACACCGACTGTGGCAGATGCACTCTGCAGCACTGCGGTAAATGCAATACCTACCAGAATACCTATCAGCGGGTTGGAAAACATTGTCAGCATGTTTGTAAATGTGGGGCTGTCCTTCAGTGGTGAAACAGCACCGCTCATTGTCTGCATACCTGTCATCAGGATTGCAAAACCAAGCATGATATTACCGATATTTTTATGCACGGAACGCTTACAGGCCATGCGAAGGATAATACCAATAATCGCTACTACTGCTGAAATTGTTGCTGTAGATAAAATCTTCGCAATTCCGTTCTTTCCGTCAATATAAGAAAGACAGAGGATCCATCCGGTAATACTGGTTCCGATGTTGGCTCCCATGATAATACCGATGGCCTGTTTCAGTTTCATCATACCTGAGTTAACAAAACCAATGACCATAACGGTTGTGGCAGAAGAAGACTGAATCACGCTGGTAACACCAGTACCCAGAGCAACTCCCTTCAGCGGTGTGTTTGTCATTCGATACAGGAAAGCTTCCAGCTTATTTCCGGCAACCATTTTCAGGCCGTCGCCCATCAATGACATACCGAACAGGAATAACGCTACTCCGCTCAGTAATGACAATATCATTGAAAAAATTCCCATTATTTTCTCCTTTGTCGTCTGCCTGATTTCCCACCTCATCTCAGAAAATCGGCGCATAATGTAAGCAGGTTATTTTACCTGTTTCTAATCAGAATTTAACCTGCTTTTTACTTTTCCATTCTTATTATGTCACGTCCGGGAGATTATTACAATAATTGTTTTTTCAAAAATTGCATTTTTTCCATAGCGTTTAAAATGCTGTCTTTTTTTTCCTGATTTTTTTTGCAGTTTTCATAAAATTTTCCGGCATGCTCCAAAATATATCTGAACATGTCGAAAAATAACATACAATAAATCGGACAGTAAAGAAGGAGCTGTCTATTTTCAGGACAGCCCCTTTCCTCAAATTCCAGTATTAAAATCAATTGGTTATTCACAATCCGCTTCACTGCTTCATTTTATTATCTGGGGGAATTGATATAGTTATACATACTACTACTCATTGCTGCCCCTGTCGCAGCTTCCTCTTCACATTCTGCCAGAACAAGTTCTGCCTTGAACATATCCGCAATAATTTCACACAGTACCGGATTTTTTCTCAGTCCATTCCCTGAACCAATCATGCGTCTGATTTTTATACCAGTTCCTTTCTGAATAGTCATATACATCTGATACAATTCTGTGCTCATTCCCTTCAGAACACCATAGCAGAAATCTTCAGGTGTAAAGTTTTCGGAATATACCTGAGTAATACTGCCGCTTTTTTCCGGATTCACCCGCGTACCATCAAATGTTGTTTCAACTTTAATCTTTCGGCTTTCAGTTCTTTCACTATTCTGGTCTCTCCCTGTTCTTGCCATCTTTTCCATTACTTTGTATAATGGCTGCTCCTGTCCGGTCGCTTCTTTTACAATTTTCCGGAAAAACTGTTCCAAGAGCGCATACGCCTTGCCACCACACAGAGATGCTCCCGCAAGCAGATACTTCCCATTCAGGAAAGGTCTCGCCTCAATTCCATCTCCCGAAAAATACTGACCGGAAAGAACAGAAATCTGTCCACCGGTTCCCATATTGACCAGTAATGTATTCTCCTCATCACCTGCTGCTCCAAGGAAGCTTGCCTGATTGTCTCCGATTGCTGTTGTAACTGTCCTTCCTCTGTATGTACCCAGTTTTTCTATTTCCGTACAGACATCCGGCAGCCAGTTTACGTCCACTCCCATTTCAGCCAGTTTTTCTTTCTCAAAGCACATCTTACGACTGTCAAAGAATCCCAAACCTGCTGCATTGCTTACATGTATCAGAGGTTTTTTTCGTCCCGTTAAATACATTCCAAAATAATCCATGATTGTACAGAAACTCAACGCCGAATCCGGAACCAGATTATGCCTGATATTATAAATGTGTGTAACAAGCCCATATCCTGAAGCAGCATGGATTTGACATCTTTCCCGGATTTCTTCTGTTAAAGGAATCTGATCCCCATCGCAGATACTTCCTCTGGCATCCTGCCATGTATATAACGGACTGACACAATTTCCTTCTTTGTCAACATAGACAATTCCATGCATCTGCCCTGTGAGCCCAATCCGCTCAACATGCGGATACTTCTCCAGGAAATAATCCAGCAGATTCACTGCTCTTTCTACAATTTCTTTTGCATACTGTATTCTTTCCCATTCATTTCCGGTTTCGATAAAGCAACCGTTCTCTACAGTTTTTGCCTCCAGAATCTTTGCCTGTCCGTTTTCCTCTTTTTCCAGAACAACACCGCTTATCGTTGTTGTCCCAATGTCAATCCCCGCTGTTTTCACAGTCCAAACTCTTCTGCCAGTTTCTTAAACTCCGGCAGGGAATTAATAATAGTATCATAAGATACACAATAAGCCAGTCTCACATAACCCGGGCAGGCAAAGGAACTTCCCGGAACCATGAGAATATTATATTTCTTTCCAGCTTCGCAGAACGCTTTTTCATCTGCTACCGGTGATTTCACAAAGAGGTAGAATGCGCCTTGCGGTTTAATGCACTCGAATCCGCATTCCTTCAGTCCGTTATATAATGCCAGACGGTTCTTGTCATATGCAGCTACATCCACTTCTGCATCTACACATTTGGCAATCACCTTCTGCATCAGGGATGGGGCGTTGACACATCCGATAGTACGGTTGGCAATAGCCGCAGCAGTGATAAGTTCTTCACTGCCATCTGCTTCATCCGGAATTACCAGATAACCGATACGCTCTCCCGGAAGGGACAGAGATTTACTGTAAGAATAGCCAACAATGGTATTGTCATAATATTTTGTCAAATACGGAACCTCTACACCGTCATAAGCCAGCTCTCTATATGGCTCATCAGAGATCAGATAAATCACACTGCCGAATTCCTGCTGCTTTTTCTCAAGAATTGCAGCCAGCTTCTTAATGGTTTCTTCGGAATATACAACACCAGTGGGATTGTGAGGTGTATTTACGATCACTGCTCTTGTCTTTGCTGTAATCTTCTGCTCAAACTCCTCAAGATTCGGTTGGAATGTGGTTGTATCCGGAGAGATTTCCACAAGCTTGCCATCAAAATTGCGCACATATGCACCATATTCCAGAAAGTACGGTGCAAAAACAATCACTTCTTCCTCAGGATTCAGGATTGTCTTAAAAATCACATTCAGACCACTGGCTGCTCCAACTGTCATAATCAGATTCTTCGCTGCAAATTTAGTTCCAAAGCGGTGGTTCAGAGATTCCGCAATCGTCTGGCGCACATCCTCAAATCCTGCATTACTCATATAACCATGCAGCACTGTCGGCTCCACTTCATTCACCAGATCAATAATAGCCTCCTTCACACACTCCGGCGCCGGAACGCTCGGATTCCCAAGACTGAAATCATAAACTTTGTCCGCACCGTAAATGGCTCTGAGACGATTTCCCTCCTCAAACATCATACGGATGGCTGAATTATTTTTTACATAAGGTTTCATTTTTTCTGCTATCATAACATATTCGCTCCTGTCCAAATAATCCCGGCAAACCGCCGAAATTCAGAATAATATTGCAACTGTCCAATTTCTCTTGCAGTGCATAATTTATCTTTATTTTAACCTTATCATGGTAAAGTGTCAATGTGCGACAATATACTATATTCCATCTTTTTAGCCGAAGTCAAGTAAGTCCCCTGCTTTAATTGCGAAAAGCAATAAGCAGGGGGTGGGAACTTGCTTGTATCAGAAGGAATCTTTGCGCTCCTCCAGTAACAAAATGTCAATAGTTTTTTAATCACTTTTTTCAAAAAAGGCAAAAAGAATAGAACGTATAGTTAATTTCCATACGCTCTATCTCACATTTCATATTAAATTTTTGAATTCTACAAACTGAAATCTGTCTGTTAATTTGAAACAGATGTAGCACTTACTTTCTTGTCGATAACAAAATATGTAACCACCATTAAAATAGAAATTATCAAACCAATATAAAACTCTGGGAATGCAAATCTAATGCTTTTATGGATACTTACTTCGCCCGTTATATTCATTACGTGCCATGTGAAGAACTTATATATCTCAGAAACAACAATACCAATTGTGCCTAATGCACCTAAACTTTTGCCAACAACCTGTTCCTTGAAGGGAAACCATACACCCACAGCAAACAAAATAACAGACACCATTCCAATGGGATTGAGCAAATTTATTAAACCTGTGATTTCCTGTACGCCTTTTAGCTCACCATATTGATTAAGGAACATTGGTAATAAACTGATAATAAATGCTATTGATAGAATAATTTTCTTTTTCATATAATCGCACTCCTATGTCAAATACCGATTGAGATTTCACCTGTTTTAAGCGATTTAATAACTGTTATATTTTGTTATTAAATTCTCTGCAAACCCTTGAAAACGCTGAATTTTACTTTGTAATTATGACTTTTCCTTCAGAGTCCAGAAGAGGTGTAATACCAGCCCCGTATCCAGATTTCCAACAAAGATAATTAACTCCAGTCTCCTTATCTACAAGAATTTGGCGAATCCCTTCGTCCTTAAGCGAACTTCCATCTCTAAATATAACTTCAAATCTTTCTTCTTTTTTTGCCATGTTTATTCCTCCTCGTTAAGCGTTAAATTCCGATTTCTCAGTTTCAAAAAGCTGAAATTGTTCGAGCTTTTCAAATACTAACGTACCTAATTCCGTTCAATAATTGATTTATAGTAGTTACCAAAGTCAGCAAGTGAATTAACAATTGGAAGCATTTTTGTTCCGAGTTCCGTTAAGCCGTATTCAACTCTCGGTGGCTGCTCATGGTAATCGTGGCGATATGCCAGTCCATCACTCATCATTTGTCTTAAACTCTCTGTCAAAACCTTTTGTGAAATACCATCTATACTTCGTTGTAGCTCATTGAATCTCCATGGACGCTCTTTCAAGTTACGCAAAATCAGCAGTTTCCATTTTCCTCCGATGAGCGATACTGCTGTTGCAACTGGGCATTCCGGTAATTCTTCTTTTGCTCGCATAATTCTCACCTCCGAGTCTATTGTAACACATTCAATTTTGAGTGTACAGTTACAAAAAGGTGCGTACTTGTTTTTGTATGTGTCTCACACTATACTAATGCCAAGCAACCAGAAACTACAAATTAACTATGGAGGTATTATTATGGCAAATTACACAAAAACAACTATTGGAAAGGAAAACCGAATTGAGCTACATGAAAAGTTGTCTTTAACAGGTGCAGAAATCAGTTTAAACGAACTACCTGCAGGAGCAAATGTCCCATTTGTTCATTCTCATAAAGAAAATGAAGAAATCTATGGAATTCTTTCAGGTAACGGCAAAGCCATAATTGATGGAGAAGAAATCAGCCTTTCAACTGGAGACTGGCTAAAAATCGCACCTGCTGCAAAGCGTCAGTTTTTTGCATCCGATATTTCCGGAATTACTTATATCTGCATTCAGGTAAAAGAAAATTCCCTGGAACATTTTACAGCAGCGGATGCCGTAATCGGCTAATTAAAAGTATTTATTTACAAAAATGCACAGCTCCCGATAAACTAAGAACTGTGCATTTCTTTTTCTTAAATTTTACGATTTCTCAATTTTTTATATAAGAAGTTATGGCTTTAACTTCCTCCAAATAATCAGCTTTAGGATAATACATACGACCACCAAAACTGCCACCAAGGCACCATCCAACAGTAACTCTGTGTACCACGGTGCAGACTGCATGGCATATAAATTTGGATAGGTTTTAAAGTGCCAGAACTTATAAATTCCGAATCCAATGAAAACTCCTATGAATGAACCAATAACGATATTTAAAAAACAATTCAACTTTCTCAGCATAGCAGTCCCCCCTTCCAAATTAGAAGTTATAAACATCTTTGCAAATATACCATATCTATTAACTGTACACCACACTCATAAATTGGGTGGTCATAATTGTCCGTAAAGAAATTCGGAATATTGTGAGATCTGACAAATCCGCATTTTTCATAAAACGGTACGGTCAACGGGCTGTCACCTGTTCCAACCTGCAAAATAGAATATTCATCTGCATATTTACTTACAAGGAAGTCAATCAATGCTTTCCCATAGCCCTGTCCTTGATTCTGAGGATCAACTGCAATATTTTTAATTTCAAGTATTCCATTATCTTCATCAGTAACGACACATTCAGCTTTTACATTACCATCTTCAAGTACATACATAGTACCTTTTTCAAGATAGTGATCAATCATATTTTCCTGCTCATCAGCTAATAACAATAATGCTATAAATTGCTTTTTATTCTCATTCACTTCTCGGATTTTCATATCTATTACTCCGTCAAA
>NZ_JBWJVQ010000232.1:0-45210 GCF_056339875.1 Blautia sp. ZXY-1-C6 | reverse complement strand
ATGTAACGCTCATATTCAACTGCTTTCTGTCCTGCCTCGTCAACAACTTCCTGCTGTTCTGGTGTGAGGCTGTTGTAGATGTCTTCGTTGATACAGAAGAACAGACAGTCATAAATTGCATCCCACATAGAGCAGTAAGGCTGAACCTCCTGAACACTTGCTGCGTCGATAGCGGGAAGTGGATTCTCCTGACCTTCAACAGTGTTCTGCTGAAGTGCTGTGTAGGTTTCAGACCAGTTCATGTTTGTGGCATCAGCACCCCATCTCTTGTAGCATTCCATCAGAAGGTTGGAACCTGCTACACGAACCTTCAGGTTCTTCATATCGTCTACAGATTTAATCTCATGTTTGCTGTTTGTGATTTCACGGAAACCGTTCTCTGCAATACCCATGCAGTGGAGTCCGTATTCACTGAGGATTTCCTTCAGCTTTGCACCTGCTTCGCCGTCGAATTTCGCATCTGCATCGTCGTAAGAATCATAGACGAACGGAAGAGAAACAACGTTGAAACGTGGGTCAAATGCAGAGTAGATCAGGTTGGAGTGCATGGAGATCTGAACCGGGTCCCCATTCATCAGAGCCTGAATACCTTCGGACTGGTTGCCGTTTGTAAGCTGGTCAGCAGCGTAAATGTTGACTTTGACTTTGCCACCTGTGGCTTTTTCCATCAGTTCACCGAACTTACGTCCGCCATCAGCCCATGTACTTGTCTCAGTAGTGGAGCATGCGAAGTTCCAGGTCATTTCCGGCCAGTCAAGGTCGCTGTAATCTGCGATTGTGTCAAAGGAGTTATTGCCGTCTCCTGCCTCCTTGGAAGCTGTGTCAGAGGAAGCGGAGGACTGATCACCTGTGTAGGAGCCTTCTTTTGCAAGAGCTTTTGGAAGGAAAGTGGAGGTGATCGGGATGTATGTAACGATCAGAAGAACTGCAACGCAGGCTGCGATCATTGGCACAACTGCCCTTGAGATCTCCTGCAGAGTAACTTCCAGACCTTTTTTGATCTTGATGCTGATTGCTACGAAAAGGTTTACGCCTACAGGAGGAGTTACCTGTCCGATTGCAAGGTTTACAGTTGCCATAACACCGAATGCTACTATATCGTATCCAAGAGCCTTACATACAGGAAGCATGATCGGGATGAAGATGTACATAGCGGAGTTTGCATCGATGAAGCATCCTGCGATCAGGAAGATGATATTTACGATCAGCAGGAAGGTAAACTGGTTATGTGCGATGCTTCCAAGTAAATTGGAGGCGGCATCTGCAATACCGAATTTGGTACATACAAAGGAGAACAGAGAGGCACTTGCTACGATGAGCATGATACCGCCGGTTGTCTTTGCTGAGTCTACCAGAATGTCAAACATATCGCGGAAGGAAACTTCGCGGTAGATGACCATACCTACGAAGAGTCCGTATACAACGGATACGGCTGCTGCTTCTGTTGGTGTGAAGATACCGCCGTAGATACCGCCCAGAATGATGACCGGCATCAGGAATCCCCAGAAAGCATCTTTAAAAGCGTCCCAGCGTTCTTTGCCTGAGGCTTTTTCTCTGGATGGTTTGATGTTGTGTTTCTTTGCTTCCAGCATTACTACGATTACCAGTGCCACGCCCATAAGAAGACCTGGTACGATACCTGCCATGAACATATCTGCGATGGATGTGCCTGTGATGGAGGCATATACAACGAAGGCGATACTTGGCGGGATGACAATGGCGATGGAGCTTGAGGTTGCCATCAGTGCTGTGGAGAATGGTGCGGAGAAACCGCCTTGTTCTACCATTGCAGGGATCAGTACGGCGCCAAGAGCTGCAACAGTTGCAGGGCCGGAACCGGAGATGGCGCCGAAGAAGCAGGCTACGATAACACATACGATGGCGATACCGCCTTTTTTGTGGCCTACGCAGGTATCAACGAATTTGATCAGTCGTTTGGAGATACCGGCTTTTGCCATGATGTTTCCTGACAGTACGAAGAATGGGATTGCCAGGAGCAGGAATTTGCTGATTCCTGAGTACATGTTGGTTGCTACGATCGTCAGGGATGTACCGGAGTAGAGGATTGCGCATACGGAGGAAAGTCCGAGGCAGATTCCGATGGGTACACCCAGGATCAGGAATATGAAGAAGGAGATAAATAAGATTGCACTGATCATTTATTTGGCCTCCTTTTTGTCTGTTGTGATTGTGTTCATGTTACTTTTTGTGCTGTTGTCGGTATTTTTGGCACTGTCGGTTTTGCAGCAGAAGTCCAGACAGAATTCAATGAAGTGAAGAATCATGCATCCTGCACCGATGGGTACGAAGGACCAGAAGATCCATTCAGGCCAGTTTAATACGAAGGTTCTTTTTCCATTCTGAAGCTGAGTGATTACTTTGTCCATTCCGTATTTGAAAAGGATGACGCTGAAGATGATGCTCAGGACTGTGATCAGAATCACGGATGGTTTCTTCAGTTTCTTTGGAAGGCGGTCTGTGACCAGTGTCAGGCTGACCAGTTCTCCTTCGCGGCAGGCCAGTGCGGCTGCCAGCAGGGTGATGAGTACGAATACCGCTACTACAAGTTCTTCTGTGAAGGACCAGGAACGGTGGATGACTTTACGGGAAAATACGTTTCCCACAGTCAGCACCAGGATCAGCAGTGTGGAGATCACAAGGACGATCTTTTCTACTGCAGCCAGTGCGTTCATGATTTTTTTGTAGATTTTCATGCTCTCTACTCCTCTCAAAAAATTTGCTGCTGTTTTTCGGAATTTGGAGCAGATTCAAGGCAGATGGAATGTAATGGTTATAATATGTAATTAGTTACATTTTTCATCTGTGGTGAATTCTGTTGTCTGCGAAAAACAGAAGTAGTGTTTCGGTTTCAGATCGACAGCCTGGAAAAGAAAGTATGTCTCGTGTGTCAGGGCTTTTTTATGTTATAGGAATATTATGGAGTAATTTCCTATAACATAAAAAAAGTCCGCCCCATGCAGGGACGGACATATGATATTCCGTAACCACCCTGTTTCACCTTTGAAACAAGTACGATTCTGCAACGTACCGATATACGCGGCTCCTGTAACGGGGGCGGCCGGGGAAGCTTACTGTGAATACGGCAATATCTGTGATGGCTGTATTCAAGGGTTCGGCTTTCCTTCTCGGGGATGATATTCGAAACAGGTCTGTCACTGCATTTCACCGGACTGCAGTTCTCTGAGGACAGGGGGACTGTTTTTACTGGTTCCCTTCGTTGAATTTATGCGTTATAGGTTTAGCTGTTTAAAAAGCTAAAGCAATTTTAACGCTGTTTGTTTTGAAAGTCAAGAGGTTTTTGTAAGTATTTGGGGGAAGTTTGTTGGTGTGGGGCGTACACAGCGCAAGAGGGGACGCGCGAAGCAGCATCTCTCTGCAGGTTCAGTTCCGGGCTAAGTAACTCTAAGGTGGGGGAAATTCGCTAAAAGCATGAAGAAAAATGCAAAACTCGCTCCGTCGCAGACTCCGCTCAGACAGGTTGCTATTTTTCTTCATAACGCGGATTTCCCCCACCTAAGAGTTACTAAGCCCCCTCCAAATTCACCTGCAGAGAGATGCTGCTTCACGCTGGCTATTGGCTGTGTAAGAGAAAATGGATGAGGTGGTGGGAGCGGAGGGGTTAAGTGAAAAGAATCAGTTGTTACTCTTGACAATCGAATGATTTTCTGCGTATATTGTAAAAAATAAAATATTAAATATTGGATAAGTAAAATAATGAGTAAAAGCTACAAAGATGAGCAGAAAGAGGTAAAGATCATGGATTTAAAGAATTATTCAACAGGAGTACAGCATATCGGGATTCCGACAAATGACATTGATAAAACTGTGGAGTTTTATCATAAACTTGGTTTTGAGACTGCATTTGAGACCGTAAATGAGGAAGCGAATGAGAAGGTTGTGTTTCTGAAACTGGGAACTCTGGTAGTGGAGACTTATGAGAATCATGCGGCGAAGATGGAGCATGGAGCGATCGATCATGTTGCACTTGATGTAAGAGATATTGAGGAGATTTTCCGGTATATTAATGAAGCTGGTTTAAACTCCACACAGGATACCATTCATTTCCTGCCATTCTGGGAAAATGGTGTGAAGTTTTTTACCATTGAGGGTCCGAACAAGGAGAAAGTGGAATTCAGTCAGTATCTGTAAAACAGAAAAAGTTACGGAATATATCTGTATAATAAAATGAAGCAGTAAAGCCGATACATTGACTGGAAGCAGTGTGTCGGCTTTTTGGCTGTCCGGAATAGACCGCAGCAGTGAAAAAAGGGAAAAATAAAGGGGCATTAAAGGGAAAAGAGAGATGAAAAATTTAAAGAAGTGGTATATTAATCTGTCAATACAGAGAAAAATTCTGTATTGTACATTAGGGGTAGCATTGGTTGTTTTGCTGGCTTCCAGTGTTTCGCAGTATATGTCTGCATTTTCAATTGTGACAGAACAGACAAGGAAGCAGTCTGCGGGAGTGGTGAATGAGTTGTCGGTGAATTTGGATCATTATTTTGATATGGTGAGAAATTCATTTGAGTATATTGCAAATAACAATACGGTTCAGGAGGAATTGGAGTCTGATGAACCATATAAATCGGATGGCACAGAGCTGTATTCCTATTATTCAAGATCAGGGCAGATCAGAAGGCTGCTTTTGCAGGGATATACAAGTATTTATATGAATGATATCCAGCTGTATGGTTATAACGGAGCAAATCATCTGCTGGCAAATAATCATGAGATTCATGAAAATACCGCTCAGACATCCTGTGAACTGGCGGAGCAGGCAAAAGGACGCTGTATTTATTATAATGCTTCTGAGGAAGGTCTGATGTATATGGCAAAGCAGATCAAAGATTCTCTGACTATGAAGCCAGTGGGAATATTGAGAGCATCTATTAAGCTGAGCTATCTGAAAAAAATGACGATCACAGCCAGAGATTCTTTGGCTGCACATATTTTTCTTCTGGACAATGACAAAAATGTTCTGATAGAGAGTGCAGAGAATGATGCGACAATCAGTGACAGAAGCTGGATAGAAAAAATATCAGGCAACACAGGAGAATTTCTGTTTACTGCAGATGGACAGGGTTATGACTGTGTATATCAGAGAAGTTCTGACACAGGACTTACAGTTGTAGGAATGATTCCTATGAGTTTCTTGCAGAAAACAGCCAGAGGATTACAGAAAACGACAATCATGCTTATTCTGGCAAGTTTGATGTTGTGTATTTTTCTTGCTAATATTCTGGCAAAGGGAATCGCTGGTCCGATCAAGCGTACAAGTAAAGCAATGCAGCAGTTTGCGGAGGGTGACTTTTCTGTCCGTCTTCCGGAAGGAAGACGTGATGAGATTGGAGCCATGAATTCTGTTTTCAACCAGACGATAGAGAAAATAGAGCAGCTGATAAAACAGGTTGTGGAGATGGAAACAGTTAACAAAGATATTGAATTCCAGGCTTTACAGGCACAGATCAATCCGCATTTTCTTTATAATGTACTGGATACGATCAACTGGATGGCGCGAAAGAAGGGCGAGGATAATATTTGTCATATGGTTACTTCTATCAGCAGTCTGATGCGTGCAAGTATCAGTAATAAAAGAAGTATGGTTTATATTCGTGAGGAAATAAAATATGTACAGGATTATCTTTACATACAGGAAACCAGATATGGAGATAAATTTACATCTTATATTGAAGTGGATGAGAGATTAAATGAATTAGAGATTCCGAAGATGACTATTCAGACACTGGTGGAAAATGCGGTAGTTCATGGTGTGGAAAATGCGACATGGGACTGTTTCCTTTATGTTTCAGGAGAAATTACAGATGGAATGGCAGTATTTACAGTAAAGGATGATGGAGTTGGAATGTCACAGGAGCAGTTGGAGAAACTGATGGGGACAGAGGAAGAGCCAGATCATGAAGCAGAGCGGACACATACTCATCTGGGAGTGTATGCGGTGAGAAAGAGACTGGATTATGTATATCAGAACAAGGCAAGGATGAGCATTACATCAGAACCGGGGAAGGGAACACAGGTAATACTGGAAATCCCGATGAACGGTAATGTCGGAGTTACCTACAGGAAATGTGATGAACCTGTTAATGAAAATAACAAAAAAAGGGGAGACGAGAGATAATGGAATTGCAGGTAATGATATTAGATGATGAATATATTATTCTGGATGGTTTATGTTCGTTTCCATGGAGCGATTATGGATACCGTATATCCGCAACTGCAAGGAACGGATTGGAAGGGCTGGAGAAACTGGAGCAGGCGAAACCGGATTTGATCCTTACAGATGTGAAGATGCCGGGAATGGATGGACTGGATTTTGCAGAAAAAGCACATGAGATTTATCCCAATGCGGTTATAGTGATACTGACAGGATATGACAGTTTTGCCTACGCTCAGAAAGCAATCAGCATTGGTGTGGAAGAATATCTTCTCAAACCTGTGGACTATGATGAGTTAAAGGCAATGGCTGCCCGGATTGCAGGGGAAATTCATGCAAGGAAGGAAAAACAGCAGGAAATCCGGGATCTGAAGAAATATTTCAACAGGTCAGTTCCGCAGCTGAGATCCAAATTTGCGGGAAATCTTCTGTATGGAAGAATCCAGGGAAAAGGAGTTGTAAAAGAGCAGGCAGAATCTCTGAATCTGACAATAGAGAAATATATTGTGTGTGTAGGGCGAAAAGTTGTTGGAGAAAATAAAATCCATACAGGAGATAAATGGATAGAGGAATTTGCATGCATCAATATTTTTGAGGAAATTTTTAATGATTTTGGAATTCATGTTTTGAGCGATTATAATACAGCAACTGCAGAATATAATTTTATTCTTTTGTTTGAAAAGGAAGAAGAAAACGCAGTATGTATGGAAAAAGCATTGCAGGCATGCAGTAAGATACAGGTAGAAGTAGAACGGTATCTGAAAGCACATATGAATTTTGGATTGAGCGATGTGGAAGTGGACGAATATCAGGCAAATGCACAGTACCGTAAGGCACAGACAGCATGCAGGCAATGTGTTTATCTGGGTACGAATATCATACTCAGATACGAAGATCTGCAATATAAAAAACAGACAGACTTTGTGATTACTTCCGGTGAAAAAACACATTTTATGATGACTTTGTTTCAGGACAGTTTTGAGAAAGCGGAGGATGAACTTCATCAGATATTTCGAAACGCACCGGAAGATGTATCTCCGGTGAAATTTGCAGCAATGGATTTACTTTTGGGATGTATGAAATTTCCATATATCTGTGCAGTTGACAGTGAAATTCATAATAAAAACTGGAATCTTTCTGTGCTTCAGGATGGAATAAAAAGAATCTGTCAGTGCGAGAACACAGAAGAGGTGTTGAATTGTCTGCTGAATCTGTTTGGAACGCTGATTAAACAGAATACAGAAGGAACTGATGAACGGAACCGGAAACTGGTTCAGAGTGTTCTTTCTTACATTGAGAAGAATTATTCAGGAGATTTATCTATGGATGATCTGACTGAGAAATTCCATGTAAGCAGAACCTATATCAGCCGCCTTCTTAAGAAATATGCCGGAAAGAGTTTTCTGGAATATCTGACAGATGTCCGGTTCCAACAGGTGGAGAAACTGATTGCAGATAATAAATATAAACAATATGAAATCGCAGAAATGGTAGGATACAAAGACTTTGGATATTACATAAAAGTATTCAAAAAGCGTTACGGTATTACACCCAATGAATTCAGGAAATATATATAAACAGCGAGGTTAACTGTATCAGGTAAGTCATTTAATCGAATCAGGCAAGTAGCGAGGCGGATGATTTTATCTACCTGACGATAGAACAGGAGATTTGTGCACAGTATAAAATTTGTGCACAAATCTCCTATTTTTACTTTTATTTCCAATTGTTTATAAAAGGCAAAAAGACTAAAATAAAATCATCAAGAACGAGGAAACACAAATTAAAAGGAGGAAACAAGTAAATGAGGAAAATGAAAAAAGTGTTATCACTTGCCATGACGGCAGCTATGACAGCCAGTCTTCTGACAGGCATGGGAGCAGTTACAGCTTCTGCGAAGAAATCGGACGATGGAAAAAGAACGAAGATTACTGCTTTATTAAATTCAACAGAATCGACAGAACAGTATCAGGTTTATGACTATTTGTTGAAAAATTTCTGTGATGAGAAAGGCATTGACTATGAAATAGAAATGGTTAATGATAAACAAGATTATTTTACGAAATTACAGATGTATATCAATAGTGATACATTACCAGATATCTTCGGATGCCCCAATGGAACACTTTCTAAAGCATGTAAAGACATTGATGCATTAGTGGATTTAGGTGCTGAGTTAGATCGAAATGGATATGCGGATAAGATGAATGGTGCGGTACGAGATTTCCTTACAGATGCAGATGATGGTAATTTGTATCTTTTCCCACAGGGATTATATTGTGAATTCTTTATGTATAGGAAGGATCTCTTTGAAAAAGCCGGTATTAAAGAAACTCCGACAACATGGAAAGAATTTGAAGAAGACTGTCAGAAACTTGCGGATATAGGAGAAATTCCGGTTATTATCGGTGGTTCAGATGTATGGCAGATTATGAGATATCTTTCATTCTCTCCATGGAGAGTAACAGGTCCGGAATTTATCACTGGATATCAGGCTGGAACAGACTCTTTTGCCAAAAATGAAGCTGCCAAATATGGTGTAAATCTGGTTTATGATCTTGGAACAAAAGGATATTTTGAACCAGGATTTGCAAGTGTAGATTACACTTCAGCCACAAACTTATTCTATGGTGGCACTGGTGGAATTTTCTACAGTGGTTCAGGTCAGATCAATCTTGCTGAGGATATGTATGATGCAGGTCAGATAGGATTTTTCCCTGTGCCTGACACAGAAGAAATGGATAATATGGAGACAAATATTCCAATTCACGCAGGATTTGGTATTGGATATAATAAGGCTACATATGACGACACTATGCAGGAATTCTTTGATTATGCATGTGAACATTATTCAGAGGCTTGTTACAACAAAGGAAATATTTTCTCACCGTTTAACGATGATATTCCAGAAGGACTTCCACAGCTTTTCTATGATCTTCAGCCGTTATTTGAAAATGCTGAAACAGCATGGACCTCATGGGATGATAAGCTTGATTCAGAAAATCTGACCCAAATTGCAGATGAACAGCAGAAACTGGCTCAGGGAATTACCACTCCGGATGAATTTATCGAAACCTGTGATTCTTTTGTAAAAAGTAAGTGATTTTTCAATAATAATAAACAGAGACTGACAGCTGCCTTGTCAGTCTCTTTCAGAGAAAGAGAGGAGGAAGAACTGTGCAGAAAGCATTTGGAAAAAAGTCAGTCATCCTTTTATTCATCTTTCCAGCATTTCTTATTTATACAGCATTTGTAATTGTTTCCATCATATGGGCTGGTTATTATAGCTTTTTTGACTGGGGTGGTGTTGGAGAGAAAGTATTTGTAGGATTAAAAAACTATATAGAACTTGTTACGCAGGATGAAGTTTTCAGAGCTACAATAGGGCATACTCTTGTTTATACTGTAATTAATGTGGCAATTCAGGTATTTGGAGGATTATTATTTGCGATTCTCCTCAGTCGTATTAAAAAAGGAAGAGTTGCTTTACAGACTCTGTATTATATTCCGGTAGTTATCTCTTCTGTAGCGATTTGCCAGATTTTTACAAAGTTATTATCAGTAACTCCAACCGGTATTGTGAATCAGGTATTATCATTCATTGATCCATCTCTGAAACTGATGGAGTGGATTTCCAATCCTCAGATTTCACTGTATGTAACAGCTTTTGTAGAAGCATATAAATACCTGGGACTGTATATGGTTATCTTTTATGCAGCACTGATCGGTGTTCCGGATGAACTGGGAGAAGCAGCACTGATCGATGGAGCATCAACATGGCAGGAATATCTTTATGTAAGAATTCCTTATATTAAACCGGTTATCATTGCAAACTGTCTGCTGGTACTGAATGGTTCCCTGAGATCTTTCGAGTTCTCTTATCTGTTAACACATGGAGGACCGGGAAATGCTTCTGAACTTATGACAACTTATATGTATAAACAGGCGTTCAGCAGTATGAAATATGGTTACGGAAGTTCTGTAGCGATCATGATCGTAATCATCTGTATGGTAGTTGGAATGTTATTCCGTAAATTCACAGGAGGAGGGGATGACGAATGAAAAAGAAAAAACCAACCATTCCGAGCATCATTAAATGGGTTATAGCATTAATCCTTGTTGTGATGCAGGTTTATCCTTTCTTCTATGTATTTACTTCAAGCTTTAAGTCACTGGATGATTTCAGACAGTTACCGGCATATGCACTCCCGTCAAAATGGGTGCTGACAAACTTTATCAATGTTTTTACAAAAAGCCATATGCTGACTTATTTTAAAAACAGTATCATTGTTTTGATCGGTGTATTGATTCCTCTGCTTTTATTTGCATTGATGGCTGGATTTGCATTAAGCAAAATCAAATTCAAAGGCAGAAAATTTGTCCTTAATTATTTCCTTCTTGGATTGATGCTTCCTATGCAGGTTGCACTGATTCCATTGTTTACTATTTTTAATAAGATGGGACTGATCAATACATACCCGGCAATTATTTTGCCACAGATTGCTTTTTCACTGTCTTATTCCATTCAGTTGTTTTATTCATTCAGCAAATTCTTCCCTGAAGAAATGCTGGAAGCAGCGATCATTGATGGATGTTCACCGATAGGATGTTTCTTTAAGATGGTGGTTCCGATGTCACTGAACTCTATTATCACAGTAGCAACCATGCAGGCAGTATTCTGCTGGAATGAGTATATTAATGCTTATACATTTACCAGATCTACAGATATGAAAACCATTACACTTGGTTTAAATGACTTCGTAGGAAGCATGGGACTGACAGACTGGGGTGGTACATTTGCAGCCATCACTGTAACAGTACTTCCGGTATTTATTTTCTACTTCTTCAGCAGCAAGAAGATGCTGGCAGGTATGACAGCAGGTGCAGTAAAAGGTTGATAATATGCAAGAATTACCTGATAACAGTAGTTTGATTTATGAGTAAATAACAGGCTTGCCGGAAAAGTACAAGCAGGCCTGTAAAGTGAAATAAAGTATAAAAAAGGAGATTAAGACTATGCAGAAATTATACTATCAGTTCCCGGGAACATGGTTTGGCGATTGCATGCCATTTGGACATGGAGATAAATTCTATTTATATCATCAGAGAGATACCAGAAAACCGGGACCATTTGGAGAACCATTTGGCTGGGATCTGGCAACAACTTCTGATTTTGTACATTACGAAGATAAAGGTGTGGCAATTCCGAGAGGAACAGATGAAGAGCAGGATCAGTTTATCTTTGCAGGAAGTGTTTTCGAGGCAGAAGGACAGTATCATATTTTCTATACAGGTTATAACCGTGATTATCCGGCACTTGGAAAACCATCTCAGGTTCTGATGCATGCATACAGCGATGATCTTGTAACATGGCACAAAACTCAGGATGCACTTACCTTCACTCCACAGGAAGGCTATGACCCGGATGACTGGAGAGATCCATGGGTGATCCGCGATGAGGAAAATGATCAGTATCTGCTGATCCTTGGTGCAAGATTACAGGGACCAAAGACAAGACAGACAGGAAGAACTGTTAAATTCACATCTAAAGATCTGAAAAACTGGAAGTTTGAAGGAGATTTCTGGGCACCGGATCTTTATACTATGCATGAGATGCCAGACTTATTTAAGATTGGTGACTGGTGGTATCATATTGTGACAGAATACAGTGACAGAAGCAAAATGGTATACCGTATGAGCAAGAGTCTGGAAGGTCCATGGATCGCACCGAAAGATGATGCATTTGACGGCAGATCTTATTATGCAGGACGTACTTTTGAACTGAACGGACAGAGAATCCTCTTTGGCTGGGTTGCTACCAAGGATCAGGATGATGATGACAATAACTTCATCTGGGCAGGAACATTTATGGCACATGAGGTTTACCAGAGAGAAGATGGAACTCTTGGTGTAAGAATTCCGGAAACTGTATGGAATGCATTTGATAAAGAAGAAAAAACAGAAGATTTTGTAATTGATACTCCAACTAAGAGTACAGAAAAAGTAGTTGCAAAAGACACAGGAGATATCTTCAAATTCGAAGCAGATGTGGAATTTACAGAAGGAACCAGAACTTTCGGTGTGAGATTCTATGAAGATGAGGATAAGGCTGAGTCTTATCAGTTCGTATTTAATGTAACAGAAGACAGATATGTATTTGAGAAAAAACCAAACTGGCCATGGCCTGCAAACCAGAATATCGGACTGGAAAGACCGCTGGAGCTGGTACCTGGTAAAAAGTACAATATTAAAATGATCGTAGATGATACAATTGCTACAATCTATGTAGACGGTGTTGCATTAAATGCAAGAGCATATAAACGTCCGGGAGAAAGTCTGTCACTCTTTGCTTCTGAAGGAAGCCTGAAAGTAACTAACTGCAAGGTTACAACCGGATTAAAGAAATAGAGACAGACAGCAATTTAATCGATAAACCGCGGAGCAGTGATTCGGTGTAGAGTAACGTGATGAAGAAATTGCTGTAAATAAAAAAGTTGCTGTGCGTTTCAGTTATAGAAATGCACAGCAGCTTTTTTGCGTTAAGTCGATTGGAAACAACAGATTTAGGGGTTGCTTAATCTTCTAATTTAATCTTCTCCTTAAGAACCACACATCCTGCCATGTCTCCGATAACATTGACGCAGGTTGCGCCCATGTCGCAGAGTGTATTGATGCTGATGTAAACGCCCATAACTCCTGCAGGCAGACCTGCCATGGTTGCCAGGGCTGCGAAGGATGCGATGGCACCGCCAGGGATTCCCGGGGTTCCTACTGACAGGAGTACGTTTGCCAGAAGGATTATGATCATCATGGAAATGCTTACGTTAATTCCGCATGCATTGGCGAAGAACATGATCATGAATGACATCAGGATGGATACGGCATCCATGTTTACAGTAGCGCCAAGAGGAATGGCAATACTTGTGATCTTGTTGGATACGCCCATTTCGTCTTCCATACGCTGTTTACTGATCGGAATGGTCGCTGAACTGGAACAGGTTCCGAATGCGTTCAGAGCTGCAGGAAGCATTGCTTTGAAGAATTTCACAGGGCTTTCTTTGCCGATGAATTTCACGGAGCCGCCGTAAATGACCAGGGCAAATCCGAAGAATGCCACATACAGGATGATCAGCTGAGTTGCCAGTGAAATGATGGTTTCTGTACCGTTGGCTTCTACAACAGGAACGATAGTACAGAATACACCGATAGGTGTGAAGTACATAACTGTGCTGATGACTTTCAGACAGACTTCGTTACAGGAATCGATGACTTTCAGAAGTGCAGTACCCTTTTCGCCGATGGCGATAAGTGTGAAGCCTACGATGACTGCGAATACAAGTACCTGAAGCATATTTCCGTTTGCGAAAGCTGCAACCGGATTGGATGGGATCAGGTTTTTGATGGTGTCCAGAATACTGGTCATCTCAGTTGCCTGAATGTCGGAAGTTGCCATCTCGAATTTAACACCCTCACCGAGATGAATCAGCCGCGGGATGATCAGTCCTGCCAGGCTGGCAAGTGCTGTGGTGCACAGGAAAAAGATCATGGCACCGGCTGTAATCTTGCCGGTTGTGCGGGCATTTCCGATACTGGAGATACCCATGATAATGGAACAGAAGACCAGTGGAAAGATCATCATGTTCAGGGCATTCATGTAAATGCTTCCTATGAGACTTGTGACGGTAAGAACCGGTTCGAAACGGTTTGCCAGAAACAGTCCGGTAATGATACCAAGGATCAGACCGGTAAAGATTGCTGCGGTAATATGTTTTTTATACCACGAATAGAATTTTTTCATTTGTTCCCTCCTCTTTATTTTCATTTCCTGATACCCGAAGGACTATATTGGCAGACGGATTGAGTGATGCGCAAATCTGGTAAAATTTCTGCGGCCTATAACTGTGATAAGATACCGGGTTCAGGAAAAATAGCACGACACTACTTTACCACAATAATGTGTGAATTACAATATTTCCCGCTGTTTTCTTATTTGAGTGGGAGTGTTTCCGAAATGCTCAAGGAACATCCTGCGAAATAGTTTGTAATTGATAAAGCCATGCCGCTCCAAATTGTAACACAGAAAAACAGGCATCGATGATACAGATATCGAAGCCTGTTTTTCTGCGTTGCCGGAAATTATTTTATAATATTCCTGTGACATAAAAAGTCCTATGCAGGCTATTATGATTGTCAGGTGCGGGTGAAGAGGGTATAATAGTTGTAATTATTTAACCAAATCAAGGAAGTCCCTGCTTCAATTGTAAAGAGCAATAAGTAGTGGGTGGGGATTTACTTGTATCAGAAGGAGTGTTTATATGAAACCAACTATTTTATTAATAAATTTTCAGGATCAGCAGAAGCTTCGCAAGTTAAAGATGGCGTTGCTGCCTTTTAAGCTTCGGATTAAAACCATAGAACCCCAGGACTATAGTCAGCCAATCGGATATCTGGCAGGAGTGAAAGAGATTTCTCAGGTACAGATTCCATCAGCGCTGATCCCTCAGGAGCAGATGGAGAAGGAAATGCTGATTCTTGCAGGAATCACGGGGAATCTGTTTGACCAGGTGCTTTACACTCTGCGGAAAGCAGGTACACCTGTGGATTACAAGGCAGTTCTGACGGAGCATAATCAGAACTGGAACTGTATGCAGCTTTATAAAGAACTGGAGAAAGAACATAATATGTATCATCCGTCTTAAATAACATGGATAGTTGGAGGCTTAAGTTATGAAGGTTGTAGTTGCAGTTGATTCATTTAAGGGAAGTATGACTTCCATGGAAGCAGGAATGGCTGTCAAAGAGGGTATTCTTGCAGCAAAGAAGGACGCAGAAGTGGTCGTAAAGCCGTTGGCTGATGGTGGAGAGGGAACTACGGATGCGCTGATCGAAGGCCTGAAGGGAGAGCGTGTGGATGTGACAGTTACAGGTCCTTATCATGAGCCGGTTCAGGCATATTATGGATATCTCAGGGAAAGTAATACCGCAGTTATGGAAATGGCAACAGCAGCAGGTATCACACTTTCAGATAAGAAGGATCCTATGACAGCTACCACCTGTGGTGTGGGAGAGCTGATCCTTCATGCGATCAGCAGGGGTATCCGCAACTTCATTATCGGTATTGGCGGAAGTGCCACTAATGACGGCGGAGTGGGTATGCTGAAAGCACTTGGCTACAGATTTCTGGATGAAAAGGGAGAGAACGCCGGAGAAGGCGGACAGGCACTTGCCAGGATTGCATCTGTAGAAATTTCAGACAAAAAGGAACTTCTTTCCCAGTGTAATTTCAGGATTGCCTGTGATGTGACTAATCCTCTCTGCGGCTCTCAGGGAGCTACCTATATCTATGGACCGCAGAAAGGAGTTACCCCCGATATGCTTCCGGTTCTGGATGCAGGCATGAAAAATTATGCAGAGGTTACTGCCAAAGTGATCGGCAAAGACAATCAGAATGCGACAGGTGCAGGTGCGGCAGGCGGACTTGGATTTGCATTTCTGAATTATCTGGATGGAGAGCTGACGCCAGGAATACAGCTTATTCTGAATGCTGTCCATATAGAGGATGAGATGAAGGATGCAGATGTGGTTGTGACAGGGGAAGGTCGTCTGGATCATCAGACTGCCATGGGAAAAGCCCCGGTGGGCGTTGCGAAGCTTGGCAGGAAATATGGCGCAAAAACCATTGCATTTGCAGGAAGTGTTACGAAGGAGGCAGTTGCCTGCAATGAAGCAGGAATAGATGCTTTCTTTCCAATTGTACGCGGAATTTCCACGCTGGAAGAAGCAATGGATCCGGACACTGCAAAAGCAAATATGGCTGCAGCTGCAGAGCAGGTATTCAGACTGTTGTAATTATTTTTCATAAAAAATCTTCTGAAGCAGATAGGAAATCGATTTGATATGTCTGCACAGGAGATTTTTGTTTGCAGAAATTGCAATGTTGAGAAACTTCAGATGATATAGTAAAATTATTACAGCCAGAGAAAATACTTTGAAAAAAGTTGATTAAAAGATCTAAGGATATGTAAGGGAGAGACAACATGACACTAACACAGATGAATTATATCATCACAATTTCCGAAACTGGTTCATTAAATAAAGCTGCGGAGGCGTTGTATATTTCCCAGCCTTCTCTGACCAATGCAGTGAAGGAACTGGAGAAGGAGCTTGGAATCATTATATTCAACCGCAGCGGTCGTGGTGTGACACTGACCAATGACGGGACAGAATTTCTGATGTATGCCCGTCAGATATACGGACAGTATGAAAGTGTGGTTGAGAAATACAGTGAGGGTGGTTCCTATAAGAAGAAATTTGGCGTTTCCACCCAGCATTATTCTTTTGCAGTGAAAGCATTCGTGGATATGGTGCAGAAGTTTGATGTGTCGGAATATGAATTTGCCATCAGGGAGACAAAGACTGCAGATGTGATCAGTGACGTCAGCACCATGAAAAGCGAGGTGGGAGTACTTTATCTCAGTGATTTCAACAGAAAGGCACTGCTAAAGCTTCTCCACTCTGCGAATCTGGAGTTTCATCATTTGATTGACTGTCAGGCATATGTATATTTGTGGAAAAATCATCCACTGGCAAATGAGAAATCCATCAGCTACAGCCAGTTGGCAAAATACCCCTGCTTGTCCTTCGAACAGGGAGATAAGAGCAGTTTTTATTTGTCAGAGGAGATTCTGTCTACCAATGAATATTCCAGAACAGTTAAGGCTTCAGATCGTGCAACTATGCTGAATCTGATGGTAGGACTTAATGGCTATACCCTGTGTTCAGGGATTATCTGTGAGGAGCTGAATGGCAGTGATTATCTGGCAATTCCCTTCGAAGGGGATGAGCAGAACCAGAACAGCGACATGGAGATTGGCTATATTACCAGAAAGAATTCAATCCTCAGTAAGGTGGGGAATCTGTATGTCTCTTCATTGAAGAAATACCTGGAGCAGAATACTGTTTCTGTGGAGTAATATAACCTGTATATAATCTCACATATCTTTCCGTATATTCTGCTTCCTGTATTTCTGCGGGCTGCAGCCCTTTACTCTGGAGAATACCTTGGCATAGTAGTTGGAGTCTGTGAAGCCGGATTTCTGGGCGACTTCCATAATGCTGTCATCGGAGCTGAGGAGAAATTCAAGGCTCCGTTCCACCCGGTATTCCTGCAGAAATGTAAACAGGGATACGTTCATGTATCTCTTGAATAACCGGCTGCATTCGCTCTCGCAGAGGTGGATTTCCTCTGCGATATCTTTCATCTGGATTTTATTCATGTAATTGTGTTCCAGATAATCCATGATCTCACGCATACGGTTGCGTTCCAGTTTGCTGTGTTCCGTATAGGGGAGGTTCTCCGGAAGATTCTGCAGCATACAGCGCCACAGCTTTTGCAGAGTTCCGGTGATATCCAGTTCGTAAAATTCCTTTTTCTCTTCATACAGAGTTATGATTTCTCTCACATATTCGGAAAAAATTTCATGCCAGGGCTGCGAATAGTCAATGTAGACTGCAGGAAGGGAGAAATTGTGTAAAAATGGCTCCACATATTTCCTGCGCAGGATACTTCCGTAGGAACCATAGATAATCTTTGGTAGAAAAGTGATGGAAACATATTTGCCGTCTTTCATATCTTCCATGAAGCCTGCGTGGAGTACATTGGCATTTCCCAGAAGGATATCTCCTGCTTTCATGTGGTAAGTACACTGGTTTACTTTATAGAGAATCTGTCCATCCAGGACAAGGGTGATTTCTATCTCAGGATGCCAGTGCCAGAGAAAGGAGCCGGATTTGTAGCCGGAAAGTTTCTCGTAGCTTACCAGCAGCGGAAATTCATCACTGCCATGTTTCTTCAGTTCTTTCTGTGAGCCGTCGGTTATGATCTCTGCCATTATATATGCGTCCTCCATTGAGAATATATGATGATCTTTAATTATCCTATCTTATAGCAATTCCGGAAAATATTGCAGACAACCTGCTGCATCAGAGAAAGACCGTTATGCGAAATTGCTGTTGATGACTTATATAATATATTGTACACTTATATAGATATAAACGCAAGATTTTACTATTTTCCCCTTAGATTATCAAGGAATTTTATGACACAGCAGGGTATACTTTAATCCAAGAGTGTAGCTGATAAGGCTGCTCCCAAACTTTCATACACATATTCCCGTCTGCCGCTGGTTTTCACACCTGCACTGCCACTGTAAACCGTGAAAATTGTCAGTACATAGTACTCATAAAACTATGTATCAGCGGTCAGACCGGAAAAATGAACGGAGGATTTTTACAATGAATATTCCAAATAAAAATGAATTGACACGTATTTACGGCGAAGCAGAGAAATCAGCAGCACGTTTTCAGGCTGTAGCTGATCATTTCGCAGAAATTTACCATCATGATATAGCAGAATTTTTTACAGCACCGGGAAGAACAGAGATCATCGGAAACCATACAGATCATAATGGCGGTCGCGTAATCGCAGGCAGTATTGACATGGATACCATCGGTGCAGCTTACCCGAACAACAGCAGTGTTATCCGTATCACAAGTGAAGGATATGATAAGGAAGTTGTCGTAGACATCAATGATCTTGCCAGCGTACCGAAGGCTCAGGGAACCGTATCTCTGGTAGCAGGTATGGTGGAAGCTATTCAGAAATTCGGTTTTAAAGTAGCCGGTTTTGATGCTTATGTGACCACAAATGTAATCCGCGCAGCAGGTGTAAGCTCTTCTGCATCTTTCGAAATGCTGGTATGTTCCATCATTAATTATTTCTTTAATGATGGTGCAATGACATACATCAACTATGCAAAAGCAGGACAGTATGCTGAGAATGTTTACTGGCTGAAGGCTTCCGGATTAATGGATCAGCTTGCATGTGCTGTTGGCGGACCGATCCTTCTGGACTTCTCAGACAGAGAGAATCCAAAATATGAGAAAGTAAACTTCTCTTTCCATGATTATAATCATCATCTTGTAATCGTTAATACAGGAAAAGGTCATGCTGATTTAAGTGAAGAATACTCTGAGATCCCTATGGAAATGAAAGAAGCAGCCAAGGCAGCAGGAGCAGAGCTTCTCTGTGAGACAACTCTTGAGAAAGTGCTTGCAAATATGGATAAGATCGATAATGACAGAGCAATCTTAAGAGCGATTCATTTCTTCAAAGAGAACGAACGTGTAGAGAGAGCCGCAAAAGCAGTTGAAGAGAAAGATGGTGAGACTGTACTGAAGCTTCTCAGTGAATCCGGAAAATCTTCCTGGGAATTACTTCAGAACTGCTATCCGATCAAAGCATATACAGAGCAGAAGATTTCTGTTGCGCTTGCTCTTACAGATCTCTTCCTTGAGAAACTGGGCAAAGGTATCTGCCGTATCCATGGAGGCGGATTTGCCGGTGTTATCATGTGCGTAGTGCCGGAAGAAGAAACAGAGAACTATGTTTCCTATATTTCTGAATTTGCCGGAAAAGAGAACGTATATCCAATGAATATCCGCGCAGTAGGTGCAGTACATATTGAAAAGTAAATATGCCGCAAAAGGTGTTACTGAACATAAAATTATGAGCAGCCAGCGAAGCGGATTGTGAATATCTGTTTGACAAATATTGAGTTAGATGTTATCAGGAAAAACAGGCAGCAGTAAGGTGGATTGGATTGACATACACTGTACTGCTGTTTTTTTGATGGAAGTTTCCTGTTTTGCTTTTCAATGCAAAATTCCTGTATTATAATTGTGATAATGTATAATTATGATAAGAATATATGGTGATTTTTTGTAGATAATGCATTTTGTATCTGTTTATCAGAATGTGAAATTTACAGGAATTGCTACAGAATTATCAGGTATCTAACCGAATAAACTGCGGAGCAGTTATTCGATGTAGAGCCGCATAACAAAGCGGATGATTTTTATCCGCTTGACATGAGGGGGAAGGAATAATGAAAAAAAGGTGGACAATGCGGAGGGCACTGCTTGTTCTGTGCATTGCAAGTGTAGTGTTCGCACTTCTTCTGCAGACATTTCTGTTTCATCAGTCCCTGCGCAGACAGATTCGGGCAGAGAGCATTTCAGATCATGAGATTTCTCTGAATAAAATGCAGACAGATCTGTCTAATTTTATCCACACAATACGAGGGGAAATGCTTACGATCTACAGTGAGCAGGATCTTATCGCAGCTATGCGTGAAGCTGCGGAAAAAGATACAGACATGAAGGATTATTACTGGAGAAGCTGGTATTTTGCAAGGAAGCGTTTTACAAAGGAGGATCAGCTTCTTGCCATGTATCTTTATGATACAAAGGATCATCTGATCAGTAGCTACCGCTACAATTCAGTTACATATCCCAAAGATATTTACAGGGCAGAGTATGATGATAATTCAGAACGGGTTTATGATTATGTGCATGGAAAACGTACAGATCTGATGATTTCCGGATATCACAATTCTGCCGCAAAGAAAGATATTGTGCGATTTGTGCTGAAACTGCATAATTATGATGCAGACAGGAATGCCCTGGGGTATCTGGTCTGTGATATTAACAGTGCGGCACTTACTTCTATTATGGCTAAATATGTAGATGTAGAGCAGGTATGTCTGTGGCTGCAGCCATTAAATGACCGGGTGATCGCAATGACCGGGGAGGCTTCAGAGAGTCAGTGCAGAATCCAGAAACAGCTTGCAAAGGTTGTACAAAGTCATTATAAATCCGGTGAACTGGAACAGGAGTATGATGGGAATTATCTGATCCAGGTGTCTCAGGAGAATTATAATCTGGAGGCATTTGTGCTTGTCTCACAGTCTCTTCTCACTGCAACGCAGAAGACACTGATCCGAACACTTCTTATTATAATGGGAGCCATGATCCTTGCAATTATGGTGATCGTATTGTTTGTGTCTCAGTGGATGACAAAGCCTGTAGAAGAGATGAGCAGCACTATCACGCGGATCAAGGACGGAGAAACCCAGCTTCGGGTGCAGCCCGTAGGATGGTCCCAGGAGCTGACTACGCTGGGTACGGAATTTAATGAAATGCTTGACCGTATGCAGGTCATGGCGCAGGAAGAACTGCAGCATAAAATGCTGGTAGAGCGTACGGAATACAAAATGCTGCAGGCGCAGATCAATCCCCATTTCCTCTATAATACACTGGATACCATGAGCGGGATTGCCAATGCTCAGAACTGTCCGATGGTAAGCGGTATGTGTCATTCACTGTCTGCAATTTTCCGCTACAGCCTGAATATGACAGATGAGCTTTCCACTGTGCAGAATGAGATGGCGCATGTGAGAAATTATCTCTATGTTATGGATGTGAGAAATGGCTCAACGATAGCTTACGATTATCAGATTGACAGCGATACACTGGCAGATCAGATGCCGCGTATCTGCATCCAGCCGGTTGTGGAGAATGCACTTACACATGGTCTCAGAAACGTCCGCCGTAAGGACAAAAAGCTTCTGATCCGTTCAGAACATGTGAATGAGAATCTGGTGATCACAGTTCAGGATAATGGTGCGGGAATGGATGCGGAATCTATGAACCGTCTGCTGGATCAGAATGATATGAAACGTGTGGAATCCGGCATTTCCATTGGAATCCTGAATGTTAATGCGCGTCTGAAGAGGCTTTTCGGAGAGAAATACGGACTGCATATTGAAAGTACAGCAGGCGAGGGGACAACTGTGACGATCACAGTCCCGGCTGTTTCTACGGAGAATTCCGGTGATATGGAAAATGTGTAACTGTTCAGTACCTTCACAGTTACGAGCCAAAATGCATTAAAAATCACCTGCGGTGATGGCATTTTGGCTTGTATGTCTCGGGATTTTGGTACTTACGTGCCAAAACACCTCGCGGGATAGTAGACTACTGAATAGTTACGAAAATGTTCAAAAATGAGCAAGGAGAGAGACAATGAAAAATATGAAATATAAGGTTCTTGCTGCAGATGATGAATTCTGGAGCAGGGAAAATATCCGGAACCTGATACCATGGGAGGAGTATTCCCTGGAATTTCTGGAGCCTGCATGTGACGGGGAAGAGGTTATAGAGAGGATTGCCGAAGAAAAACCGGATATTATTCTCACAGATATTAATATGCCATTTCTGAGCGGTCTGGAATTGCTGCAGCGTTTGCAGAATGAATACCCTGAAATCATTACCATTGCCATCAGTGGCTATGATGACTTTGATAAGGTAAAGGGTGTATTTGTTTCCGGCGGCCTGGATTATCTTCTGAAGCCTGTGGGAAAAGAAGAGATGGTAAAGGTTCTTACCAAGGCACTGGGACTTCTGGAAGAGCGGGAGAATACAAAAAAGCAGGATGAGACCAGCAAGCTTCAGAAACATAAGCTGTCATCATTTCTGGAAGACAGTGAATACTCGGCACTGCTTTCCGGAAAACTGTACGGGCAGTCAGCATCCCAGACTCATGTATCCAGCACGAATACATTTTCGGAAGTAGCCACACTGATGGTTAAATTTTACAATATTACAGAGATTGCGGAGCAGTTTGAACATGATAATCTGCAGATGTCCTGGAATATCAAGTCCAGATTGAGAGAATTGACCGGTCTGGAGGAGAATGCGATTATTTTTAACAACAGCAATAAGATGAGTGAATTTCTTATTGTAAAGACTGCTGATGCAAAGGAATTCAGAGCACTGGCGGAAAATATTCTGAAGGAGTTTCCGCTGGAAGAATACGGCCCTGTTTCTGTTGTACTCCATGAGCAGACAAGTTCACTGGATGATATCGGTACAGTTTACAGAGAACTGATCTCAACACTGATTACCCGTCCGTTTAACAGGGAACACAGTATCCTTTCCTGTCCGGAAGAGAAAACCGGAGAGCTGCCAAGAAACAGCGAAACGCAGATGGTTGGGAAATCAGCACCTGCACATATGGAGACGGAGTTGTACCATCTGTTGACAACGGGACAGAAGGCAGAGGCAGAGAAGCTGATCTTTAAGACCTGTAATTTCAGACAGTGTGATGATGGAAACTGGACTTACCTGGATGTGAAACAGTATGCGGGCAGGATTACAGGAATCCTTTACCGTTATGTTCAGGAGAAATGTCCGGAGCTTACCGCACAGGCAGAGGAAGCCATGGATAACATTGATTATTATATGAAATGTCTCAATGCGCCGTCTCTGCTCGCCTCCCTGAAAATCCTGCTGGACAGCTTATGGGAGAGCGGAGAAGATAAAAGCTCTGATGCAGGTTCTATTATGCAGCAGGTAGAGCAGATCCATAAATATATTGAGCGTTCCTATCATGAGAATATTACACTCACTGCTCTAGCAGAACAGTATCATATGGATGCAAGCTATCTCTCCAGGATTTTCAGTCAGAAATACGGTGAGACGATTATTGCATTTCTTACCAGAATCCGGATGGAGAAAGCGGCAGAGCTTATGAAAGATCAGGACAAGAAGCTGGAGACGATTTCGTTTCTGGTGGGATATGATGATTATAACTACTTCAGCAGAGTGTTCCGAAAGAAGGTGGGATGCAGCCCGAGGGAGTATCGGAATAAGTTTACACAATTATAATATGGAAGAAACTCAGGTAGAATTGAGTGGACAGTAACGAAAGCGGAAGTCCTCTGTATGGCGGTTCTTATCGAATCGAATGGATACAGAGGACTTTTTGGGAAGATATCTTTGCCGTGCGTCAGCACGCCTGCAGGTATCTTCTTTGTCCTTCGCACTCTGCTGAACTGTCTTGATTGCATTATTTTATGGAATTGCTATAATCAATAGAGAAAACATACAAGTTACTGGCATTTTGCCTGACTTGTTCATATTTTATCCAACTTTTATATATAAACTGGTCAAAAATGTGCAACAAAATTTTCCAAATATGTCCTAACTGACCAAAGGCAAAGTATGGTTTAATATAATCACAGAGGAACGGAAAGCCCGGAAAAACTTCCGTTCAAAAAAATAAGAAACTAAGATTTTTCAAGGAGGGTTTTACAACATGAAAAAAAGAATGAGAAAAGCAGTCGCTATCGCAGCAACAGCAGCAATGGTTGGTTCTTTACCGGCAGGTGCAGTTACAGCACAGGCAGCCGATGACGACATCACAATCGGCGTATCAATCTGGAGCTCCACAGACGTACTTGGAAGCCAGAGTAAAAAAATCATTGACAAAGCAGCAGATGCTCTTGGTGTTAATGTAATGTATGTTGACCAGGGCCACGTATCTGAGCAGGTTACAGCTTCTGTTGAACAGCTTTGCGCAGCAGGATGTAACGGTATCGTAATCTGTAACTCTGCAGACTCCGAAATGACATCTGCCATCCAGACATGTGATGCAAATCAGGTTTACCTTACACAGTTCTACCGTATTATCTCCGAAGAGAACAGCCCTGAAGTATATCAGACAGCATGCAACTCACAGTATTATCTTGGTGCAGTTCATGAAGACGAAGTAACAAACGGATATACACTGGTTAACCTGCTTCTTGAGAACGGTGACAGAAACATCGGCCTTGAGGCATGGACAGTTGGTGATGCTACCTTCCAGCAGAGATGGAAAGGTTACAAACAGGCAGTTGACGAATGGAATGAAGCTAACCCGGATGATCAGGCAACAATCACAGAGCCTGTATATGCTAACACATCTTCCGAAGAAGGTGCAGCAGCAGCTCTTTCCCTTTACAACTCCAACCCTGATATGGACGCTCTGATCGTTGCGGGCGGCGGCGGTGACCCACTTGTTGGTTCTATCGGTGCTCTGGCAAACGAAGGACTTACAGGAAAGATCGACGTTGTTTCCACAGACTTCCTTGATGACCTTGGCGAGCAGCTTGAATCAGGCGGAATGTTTGCTGAATCAGGCGGACACTTCTGCGACCCGTTATATGCATTCCTTATCACATATAACGCAATCAAAGGCAACTATGTAAAAGATGAAGGATCCTTCGGATACGAAATCCAGTTCCCATACCTGTATGTATCTTCTTCCGAAGACTATGAAAACTACAAGAAATACTTTGTAGATGACGATCCATACACAGATGAAGAGCTTGTGGAATTAGCAGGATACAGCTTTGATGATCTGAACAAAGCAGCTACATCACTTTCTATTGAGGATGTTATTTCCCGTCACAGCAACTAATATGATGAACTTATGCTCCACTGCCTTTTCTCCAAAGGGCAGTGGAGAAACTTTTAAGAGGTAATTGTCAGTGCCCGCTCGAAGCAAAAGGCCAAACCCTGATGAAGCGTGTGACCTCCTGCTTTTGGCGGGCGATGAATTGGATAAGGAGAATGGTTATGAAAAAACTCAAACAAAGCCAGTATTATGGAATCGGCCTTCTGGTTCTTATGCTTGTAGTTTTCTGGGCAGTATTTAAAGTACTTGCACCGACTACTTTCGGTTCCCCGGAGAAACTGGCCACTTACATGAAATCAGCATTAATTTACGCAGTTGGCGGATGTGGCCTCTACTTTATCTGCGTAATGGGACCTTTCGATATGAGCGTTGGTGCCAATATCGTACTTTCATCCATTATCGCCTGCAATGCAAGTGAGAAATTCGGTTATGCCGGTCTTATCATTGCACCGCTGATCTGTGGTACGATCATTGGTCTCATCAATGGTATTGTTTATATTAAATTACATATCTCTTCCCTGATCGTTACATGTGCCCTGTCCCTGATATACGAGGCGTTCAGTGTATACGCCACAAACGGAAAGAACGTAATACTTTCAGCAGACTACAGAGCATTTGGTGATTATCCGGTCAACCTGATCCTGGCACTGATCGCATATCTGCTTTGCGCATTCATTTTGAAATATACAAAAATCGGTACTTATACTTACGCCATCGGAAGTAACGAAGTTGTAGCCAAGAACATGGGTGTAAATGTTCCGAAATATAAGATCGTAGCATTTACTCTTGCAGGATTTTTCTTCGGACTTCAGGCAATCCTGACAATCAGTTTTGGTACTTCCATGACATCAGCTTCCAACCTTTCCTCTATGAGCCGTAACTTTACTCCTCTGATGGGAACATTCTTTGGACTGGCATTTAAGAAATATGGCCATCCGGTTATCGCTATTGTAATCGGTGAAATGATCATTCAGCTTATGTTCAACGGTTTCGTTGCACTGGGAGCTCCGACTACGATCCAGAACGTAGTAACAGGTGTTGCTCTGCTGGTTATCGTTGCACTGACAACTAAACCGGTTAAAGGTCTTGTAGTAAAATAAGGAGAACGATTATGGGTGAAATATTATTAAGAGCAGAAAATATTGATAAACATTTTGGCATCACACACGCCCTGGACAACGTTTCCTTTACCTTTAATAAAGGTGAGATCCACGCACTGATCGGTGAAAACGGTTCCGGTAAATCTACATTAACATCCTGCCTGACAGGTATTTACCAGAAAGATTCCGGCAAGTTTATCCTTGAAGGAAAAGAGATCACCGCAACCAACCAGGTTGAAGCCAACCATCAGGGTGTAGCCATTATCGTACAGGAGATCGGAACACTTTCCGGACTGACTGTAGCAGAGAATATTTTCCTTGGAAACGAGGATCAGTTTACTAAATGTGGTATCAAAAATACCGCAGCAATGAACAAGAAAGCCCAGGAATATCTGGACAGTTACGGATTCAACTATATTGATGCAACTAAGGTGATCGATGATTACAACTTCGAGGATCGTAAGCTGGTAGAGATCGTAAAATCTACCTACTTTAATCCGAAGGTTCTGGTTGTAGACGAGACAACAACAGCACTTGGACAGAAAGGCCGTGAAGAGCTTTTCAAGGTAATGCACAAGGTTCGTGACACAGGAAACTGCGTAATCTTTATTTCCCATGACCTTGAGGAGGTTATCGAGCAGTCTGATAATATCAGTGTACTTCGAGATGGTGTGAAGATCGGTTCCATCACAAAGGAAGAAGCTACACCTGACAGACTGAAAGCCTTAATGGTAGGCCGTGAGATCGGTGACAGCTACTATCGTACAGACTACGGTGAAAAAGTATCTGACGAAGTTGTTCTTTCTGCAAAGAACGTGACAGTAAAAGGGCAGATCGAGAACCTGAACCTTGATCTTCACAAAGGTGAGATCCTTGGTATCGGAGGACTTTCCGAATGCGGTATGCATGAGGTTGGAAAGGCACTCTTCGGAGCTTCCTATTTCCGCCAGGGAAGTGTAACTCTGGGAGACGGCACACCGATCAATTCCATTCCGGATGCCATCAAACACAGTATTGCCTATGCTTCCAAAGACAGAGACAATGAATCTCTGGTCATCAATGATACAATTGGCGATAACATCTGTCTTCCATCTCTGGAGGATCTGAAGACTCATGGATTCCTTCGTGCAAAGACAATGAATGAATTTGCCAATAAATTTGCAAAACAGATGAGTACAAAAATGACAGGCGTTGACCAGTTTGTATCCGCTCTTTCCGGCGGTAACAAACAGAAAGTCGTTCTTGCACGCTGGGTTGGTAAGGACTCCGACCTGATCATCCTTGACTCCCCTACACGTGGTATTGATGTCAAAGTTAAAGCTGATATCTACGCCATGATGGACGATATGAGAAAAAGAGGAAAATCCATTATTATGATCTCTGAGGAAATCATGGAGCTTCTGGGTATGGCAGACCGTATCCTGATCATGAAGGACGGTAAGATCAATGGTGAATTCCTTCGCTCTCCGGATCTGAAAGACACAGATCTGATTGACAATATGATTTAAGGGGGTAAAAAAATGAGTACAACAAAAAAATCAACTGAGCAAGTACCATTTCTGGAACGTCCCATTGTGCGTACGATCCTTCCTATTGCAGGATTCGTGATCATCTGTGTATTATTTGCAATCCTCACAGACGGCAGACTGTTTCAGCCGAAAAATATATCACTGCTTCTGAGCCAGTCATACATGCTGCTGATCTCATCCATCGGCGTGTTCATGGTCATGACAATGGGTGGTCTGGATTTCTCCCAGGGCTCCATGCTTGGTGTTGCTTCCATCGTAGTATGCTACCTTTCCCACTACAATATGGTTCTGGCAGCACTCGGTGGTGTGGTAACAGGTGGTCTCATCGGTTTGATCAATGGTTACTTCAATGTTAAGAGAAAAATCACAAGCTTCATTGTTACAATCTGTACCATGTATCTGTTCCGTGGAGTTTGTGCATATGCAACAACTAACTCACCTGTTTACGCAGTAAGTGATATTTCCAAATACAACACACTGCCATTTATGCTTACTTTCACAGTGATCATCTTCGTAGTGGCATATCTTGTATTTACTTACACAGGTCTGGGCTCCAGACTGAAAGCAATCGGTGCAGGTGAAACAGCAGCAAGATTCGCAGGTATCCGTGTAGAGACTACAAAGATCCTTGTATTCGTGGCAGCAGGATGTATCACAGGACTTGCAGCATTTGTAAATGCTATCAAAGTAGGTTCCGTTACATCTACAGCAGGTAACCAGCTGGAAACACAGATCATGATCGCTCTGGTACTTGGCGGAATGCCTGTAAACGGCGGTGCTAAAGTAAGATTCTATAACATCATTCTTGGTGTTATGACATACAAAGTACTTTCCAGTGGTCTGGTAATGCTGATGATGCCGACACAGTTACAGCAGCTGATCCTTGGTATCATCTTCCTGATCGAGGTAGCAATCTTCAGTGACAGGAAGACTGGTATGATCGTGAAGTAATTAATTGTATAATATCGATTATATAACTGGCGTATTCGTGTATTATGTTCATACCTACATAAAATCCCCGGCTCCCGCAGAATTGGTCTGCGGGAGTTGGGGATTTTTGTCGTTTTTGTGTTCTCGTCACATTGATCACCATAGTATATTTCTGTTGCCTATCCTGTCAGGGCATGATAAGCTAAACATATAAAATCTGGTATTATGGGGTAATATATACAGGAGGGCGTAACAAATGATAGATATAAAAAATATCAGCACACACTGTACGCGCAGTGAATTTGTAGGTAAAGCAGTGCTGGATACGATAGGACTTGTGATTTCCGGAATTGATGATACTTTGCTCAAGGAGATGAACATAGGAACGAAGTATCATTGTCTGGGATTATTCAGTTCCCGTACAGGGGCAGCAGGGCAGCTGACTGCTCTTGATGATGCAGTAAAAGCAACCAACACAGAGGTTCTTTCCATAGAACTGCCAAGGGATACAAAGGGCTGGGGCGGTCACGGTAATTATATTGTTCTTGGAGGAACTGATGTCTCAGATGTGCGCCATGCCATATCTATGGCACTGGAGCTTACCAATAAAAATGCAGGAGAGGTATATATCAGTGAAAGTGGTCATCTGGAGTTTGCCTATTCAGCCAGTGCAGGACAGGTACTGAATAAGGCTTTCGGAGTACCAATGGGAGAAGCATTCGGATTTATGGCTGGCTCTCCTGCTGCAATCGGACTGGTAATGGCAGATACAGCGATGAAGTCTGCCTCTCTTTCTATTGCAAAATATATGACACCTGATAAGGGAACCAGTCATTCCAATGAAGTGATTCTGGCAGTTGCAGGTGATGCCAGTGCTGCGAAAACAGCGGTACTGAATGCAAGACAGATCGGTCTGGAACTTCTGATCGCAATGGGCAGCTATCCGGAGACCCCGGGGGTACCATATTTATAAAAAAAATCTTGACTTTTGCATCCGGAATCCATATAATAATCAACGGTAAATTTAAGAAACAGATATTTGGTATTATTGGAAACGGTACATCCTCCTGGATGGTTATGAACAACACAAATCTCTAATTGATGTTATTCATACTATCTAAGGAGGATTTTTTATGCCTAAAAACAAGTTTCAGGAAGTTATTTTTACAATTATCATGGTGTTTGTAATGGTTTATGCCATGATCTGCTACAACATTGTACTGAATACAGGGACAATGACAAATGAGACATTTCTGTTAGCTTTTCATGAATTAACATTCATGGGACCGATTGCATTTATTCTTGATTTCTTTATCATCGGTGGTCTTGCAAAGAAGATTGCATTTGGTATTGTGGATATGAGAAGAGATAATCCGTTCCACCTTGTACTTGCAATCTCAGCAGTATCCGTTGCATTTATGTGTCCATGTATGAGCTTTGCGGCAACTGTGCTGATCAAACATGCACCGGCAAGTCAGATCATTCCCACATGGCTCCAGACAACAGCAATGAACTTTCCGATGGCATTCTTCTGGCAGATCTTTTATGCCGGACCATTCGTAAGATTTATTTTCGGAAAGCTTTTCCCGGAGAAAGAAAAGGCAGCAGCTTCTGCCGAATAAAAAATATGTAATTTTGACTGCAGCATTCTGTATTTCAGGATGCTGCTTTTTTTGTGTTCTTATCTATACGTTACTGTTCACTCCGTTCTCAGTAACGTAGCCAAAATTCATTCCAGATTGCCTGCGGCAATGGAATTTTGGCTTGTATGTCTCGGGATTTTGGCATATTCATGCCAAAACACCTCGCGGGATAGTGATGTGTGAACAGTAACATCTATACAACGTAAATTGTACTTATTTTAATACACTATTGACAAATTCTGTCATTTCTTGTAATATCATATAAAACATATCGAATAACTATGAAAAGTAGAGAATGCAAAAAACTACTGGTACTTTAAAGGAGATAAAACATGATCAGAAAATTATTTGCCTTTGGTCTTGCAGTTGTACTGGCACTGATGCCGGTACAGACTTTTGGAAAAACGGTGTCTATCACTAACGTTTCCTATGATCCTACCAGAGAGATGTTTGAACAGTATAATAAAATATTTGAAGACCACTGGAAGGAGAAGACCGGGGAAGATGTGGAAGTGATACAGTCCCATGGCGGTTCAGGGAAACAGGCACTGGAGGTAGCCAATGGTCTGGATGCAGATGTGGTAACCCTGGCACTGGAATATGATATTGAGTCTATTGAAAATGCAGGGCTGATCAAGGCAGGATGGAAAGATAAATTTGACAATGACAGTTCTCCTTATACATCCACTATCGTATTTCTGGTGAAGAAAGGAAATCCCAGGGATATCAAAGACTGGGACGATCTGACGAAAAAAGGAGTGGGAGTAGTAACACCAAATCCGAAAACCTCCGGCGGTGCCAGATGGAACTACATGGCAGCGTGGGCTTACGCAGATAAAAAGTATGGTGGCGATGAAGCGCAGATGAAGGAATTTATTAAGAAACTTTACCGGAATGTGGTGGTTCTTGACTCAGGCGCAAGAGGTGCAACGACCTCTTTCGTGGAGAACGGACAAGGAGATGTGCTGGTTGCGTGGGAAAATGAAGCTTATCTATCCATGCGGGATTATCCGGATGAGTATGAGATTGTTACTCCAAGCGTAAGTATTCTGGCACAGCCTTCTGTGGCGGTGGTAGATGAAGTGGTGGATTACAGAGATACAAGAGATGTGGCAACAGAGTATTTGAATTATCTGTATTCCGACGAAGCACAGGAGATCGCAGCAGAGAATTATTTCCGCCCCACCAATGAGAAAATCCTGAAGAAGCACAGTGATACGTTTGATCTGAATATAAATCTGGCAAATATCAGTGATTATGGCGGATGGGATAAAGTGCAGGAGAAACATTTCACAGATGGCGGAATTTTCGATCAGATTTATGAGAGATAAAGGAAGACAAGATGAAGCAAGAGCATAAGCACAGACAGAATATATGAGACAGGAGAGGTGGTAATTGATTATGAAAAAAAGAAATAAACCGGTGATTCCAGGGTTTGGGCTCTCCATGGGAATTACCATTTCCATATTGAGTCTGGTAGTTCTGATCCCCCTGGCAAGCCTGGTGGTCTACACAGCGAAGCTGAGTTTTAAAGATTTTATCGAAACCATCACAAGGGCCAGAGTGCTGGCATCCTTTTATACCAGTTTTGTATGTGCTTTTGCAGCAGCAGTAATAAATGGAATTATGGGAACTATTCTTGCGTGGGTGCTTGTGAAATATGATTTTCCGGGCAAGAGACTTATGGATGGGGTGATCGAACTTCCCTTTGCTCTTCCCACAGCGGTAGCAGGTATTGCACTGACATCCCTGACCTCAGATTCGGGAATTGTCGGCAGCTTTTTTGCAGGATTCGGTATCAAGATCGCATACACAAGAATAGGTATTACAGTGGCTATGATATTTGTAGGAATACCGTTCGTTGTGCGAAGTGTACAGTCGGTTCTGGAAAAGATGGATAATTCTTACAGCGAGGCAGCAGGAGTGCTGGGAGCAAAGAAAACAACTATCTTCTGGAAGGTCATTTTTCCGGAACTGAAGCCTGCGATCTTTGCAGGGATCGGACTTGCGTTCGGAAGATGTCTGGGTGAATATGGAAGTGTTGTATTTATCGCAGGAAATAAACCCTATTATACAGAAATCACACCGCTGGTTATTATGTCAAAGCTTCAGGAATTTGATTATTCAAGTGCAACGGCAATCGCACTTGTGATGTTGGCAGTTTCATTTTTTATTCTGTTCCTTAACAGTATGATACAGCAGAGAAATGCAAGAATTTTAAGAGGAGGAAATGCCTGATGGACAACAATGAAAAGACTTCGGAGAAAATTACAAAATGGCTGCTTGTCGTGATCAGTGTTCTGTTTCTGGCAATCATGCTCCTTCTTCCTCTGATCACTGTGATCACAGAAGCATTGCGGAGCGGATGGAAGGTCTATGCAGCTGCAGTGACAGATGAGTACACCATCAAAGCACTTCTTCTTACAGTGAAGGCAACACTCTTTGCAGTTGTTTTTAACACTGTTTTTGGTGTTTTTGCAGCCTGGGCACTGACGAAGTTTCAGTTCAGGGGTAAAAAGCTTCTTACCACACTGATCGGCCTTCCGGTTACTATTTCCCCTGTTATTGCAGGTCTGATCTTTCTTCTGATTTTCGGACGACAGAGTCCTGTTTACTTTTTTCTCATGAAGTTAGGGATTAAAGTTGTATTCTCTGTACCGGGAATCATTATTGCAACTGTATTTGTAACCTTTCCTTTTATTTCCAGAGAACTGATTCCGGTTCTGGAAGCAGAAGGAAGCGATGAGGAGGAAGCGGCAGCCCTGATGGGAGCAGGTGGATGGACCATTTTCTGGAAGATCACATTCCCTCATATTAAATGGGCATTACTGTACGGAGTTGTGCTCTGTACGGCAAGAGCAATGGGAGAGTTTGGAGCGGTATCTGTACTTTCCGGACATTTAAGAGGAAAGACCAATACACTTCCTCTTCATGTAGAGATTTTGTTTAATGAGTTTCAGTATGTTCCGGCGTTTGCCGTATCTTCACTGCTTGTGATCATGGCGGTTATCATTCTGGTAGTCAGAAGCCTGATTGAATATAAAGGAAAGAAGGAAGCCTGATATGTATGTAGAGTTAAAAAATATCAATAAGACATATGGTTCTTACCAGGCATCAAGGAATGTGAATTTCGGAATTGAGAAAGGTAAACTGATTGGTCTGCTGGGACCAAGCGGAAGCGGAAAAACAACTATTCTTCGAATGATCGCAGGCCTGGAAACCCCGGACAGCGGAGAGGTCATTATTGATGGAAAAGTGGTAAATGATGTTCCGTCCAGTCAGCGTGGGATTGGATTTGTATTTCAGAATTATGCGTTGTTTCGCTATATGACAGTTTATGACAACGTTGCATTTGGTTTGAAGGTTCAGAAGGCTGATAAGAAGAAAATTGATGCCAGAGTCAGAGAGCTGATCAAACTGGTGGGGCTGGAAGGACTGGAAAAAAGATATCCAAGCCAGTTATCTGGCGGCCAGAGGCAAAGGGTGGCATTTGCCAGAGCCCTTGCTCCAAATCCCCAGGTGCTGCTTCTGGATGAGCCCTTTGCAGCCATTGATGCAAAAATCCGTCAGGAACTGCGAAGCTGGTTAAAAGAGATGATCGGAAAGCTGGGAATTACCAGTATTTTCGTTACTCATGATCAGGATGAGGCCATTGAAGTAGCAGATGAGATTATTATCACTAATGCAGGACGGATCGAACAGAAAGGAACTCCCATAGGGGTTTACAGAAATCCTGAGACAGCTTTTACAGCGTCCTTCTTCGGACAGCCATCTGTGTTGAAAAATGCGGATGATTTCCATACCTTTGCTCAGGCAGAAGGAGCAGACAAGATTATTGTCCGCCCGGAATTTGTAAAAATCTCCAAACTGGATGAGGTGGAGAAGTTCAAAACTTCCGTATCCCGGGGAGTGGTTGAACGGGTTTCTTTCAGGGGAGATAATCTGGAACTTCAGGTGAGAGTCAACAATTCCGTAGTAACTGCCAGAAGAAGCCTGGAGAAAGCAGATATCCGGGAAGGTGAGACTGTGAATGTATTCCTTTACAGGATTTTTGCACTGAGAGGCGACAGTGTACAGCTGATCGAAAATGAGGCTGTAAGGGATGACTTTGTAATTATCTGACAGCGGTGGCTGCGGCGACTGACGACAATGAAGAAATAAGAAATTCAGACGCAAGACTGATCGGGAAATCAACTTGTTGGCACACTGGTATGGAGGAAAGGGTAAGAGAGAATGAGAACAGAGAGAATCAGGACAGATGTGCTGATCATCGGCGGCGGTACGGCAGGATGCTTTGCAGCCTATGTGATCGGCAAAAAAAGCGGCAGAAAAGTTCTGATCGCAGAGAAAGCGAATATTAAGCGAAGCGGATGTCTGGCGGCGGGCGTGAATGCATTGAATGCATATATTACAGAAGGCAGAGTGCCACAGGATTATGTGGATTATGCCAAAAAGGATGCCCATGGAATCGTAAGAGAAGACCTTCTTCTTACCATGTCAGAGAGACTGAATCATGTGACAAAGGTGATGGAAGATCTGGGGCTGGTCATCCTGAAGGACGAAAACGGAAAATATGTTGCCAGAGGAAATCGAAACATCAAGATCAATGGCGAAAATATGAAGCCAATCCTTGCAAAGGCGGCAGCTGAACAGGAGAATGTTACGGTTCTCAATCATGTAAATATTACAGATTATAAAACAGAAAACAAAAAAGTCACAGGCGCAGTTGGATTTAGCGTTAATGAGGATATTTTCTATGACATTGATGCGAAAGCAGTTCTTTGTGCCACAGGTGGTGCAGCGGGACTTTACAGACCGAATAATCCGGGATTTTCCAGACATAAGATGTGGTATCCTCCGTTTAACACAGGTGCAGGATATGCAATGGGACTTCTTTCCGGTGCGGAGATGACAACCTTTGAGATGCGTTTCATTGCATTGAGATGTAAGGACACGATTGCTCCTACAGGAACTATTGCTCAGGGTGTTGGGGCCAGACAGGTCAATGCACATGGTGATATTTATGAAACAAAATATGGTCTGACAACTTCCCAGCGAGTTTACGGTACAGTCATGGAGAACAGAGAAGGAAACGGTCCATGTTATCTCAGAACGGAAGGTATTTCCAAAGAACAGGAGCAGGACCTTTACAAAGCTTACCTGAATATGGCACCGTCCCAGACTCTGAAATGGATGGAAGCCGGAAAAGGACCATCCGAAGAGAATGTAGAGATTGAGGGCACAGAGCCATATATTGTAGGCGGACATACAGCCAGCGGTTACTGGGTAGATAATAACAGAGCTACAACTATTGAAGGTTTATATGCAGCCGGAGATGTAGCAGGAGGATGTCCGCAGAAATATGTAACCGGCGCACTGGCAGAAGGTGAGATTGCAGCAGAGGCGATTTTGGAATATCTGAATGGCAAAGATGATGACCGGATCGCAGCGGAAAATAAGGAAGAGGCTTTAGAGCGTGGCGGAGAACAGGAGCTGTCTCAAACTGCAATAGTTAAGAAGGCAGAATACGAATCACATTTGAATGCTTCCCGTTCTTTGATGAATGCAGAGCAGCTTGAGGAAGCCATGCAGAAGATCATGGATCAGTACGCAGGAGGAATCGGTACAGACTACAGATACAGCGGGATGAGTCTTGCAAAGGCAGATGAAAAGATTGCAGCATTGTTGCCAGTAGTTGACACTCTGGCAGCAACAGATACTTATGAACTGATGCAGATTTATGAACTTCGCGAACGACTGATCGTGTGCCAGGCAGTGATCGCACATCTGGCAGCCAGAAAGGAAACCAGATGGCATAGTTTCGGAGAGAATACAGACTACCCGCAGCAGAGCGAAGAGTGGATGAAATATGTAAACTCCCGTATGGAAAACGGCGAGATTAAGATCTTATATCGTGACCTGATCACAAAGGAAAATACAGGTTTGAATACAGCAGAGAAAGGAGCAGGTGAGAGATGAGCATTCGGATTCAGAAAAGTAAATGTGCAGGATGCGGCAGATGTATCGAAGCCTGTCCCGGAAATCTGATCAAAAAGGATAAAGAGAACAAAGCCTTTATCCGTCAGGTAAGAGACTGCTGGGGATGTACTTCCTGTATTAAGGAATGCAGGCATGATGCCATCCGCTTCTTCCTTGGAGCTGATGTGGGAGGCAGAGGTGCAAGTATGGTTGTATCAGAGAAACCGGATATTTCCACATGGACAGTGGAGAAGCCGGATGGCACTAAAATCACTATTCAGGTTAATAAGAAAGACGCTAATAAATATTAAACATAAGTATGTACTCTCAGAGTCTTTAGAGTGTGTTTGAAAAATGCTTTACGCAAGATGTGCGTCACAATTTATGGGAGATTTTGTTCGGATGAGGGCGTCGTAGCGGGCTACGACAACCGAATTCGGACAAAATATACCGCAAAGTGGGGCGTGCAGATTGCGGGAATGATTTTTCAGACACGCTCTAGTGTATTTGCTCAAGTACGAAAAGATTCCGAGTATAAACAAACAGAGGAGGATAATGCAATGAGTAACTTATCTCATCTTGATGCGCTTGAGGCAGAGGCGATTTATATTATGCGAGAAGTAGCAGCCGAGTGTGAAAAGCCGGTTATGCTCTATTCTATAGGAAAGGACAGCTCCGTTATGCTCCATCTGGCGATGAAGGCATTTTACCCGGAGAAACCGCCATTCCCGTTCCTTCACATTGATACTACATGGAAATTCCATGAGATGATTGAATTCCGCGACAGAATCGCAAAGGAAAACGGAATTGATATGCTGGTTTACACCAATGAAGAGGGTGTAAAGGCAGGAATCAATCCATTTGACAATGGTTCTGCATATACAGATATCATGAAAACACAGGCGTTAAAACAGGCTCTGACCAAATATGGATTTACAGCGGCATTTGGAGGCGGCCGCCGTGACGAGGAGAAATCCAGAGCAAAAGAGAGAATCTTTTCTTTCCGTAATTCAGCTCAGGCATGGGATCCGAAAAACCAGAGACCGGAGATGTGGAAGCTTTATAACACTAAGATCCAGAAGGGAGAGAGTATGCGAGTATTCCCAATTTCCAACTGGACAGAAAAGGATATCTGGCAGTACATTCAGCGTGAAAATATCGAAATTGTACCGTTATATTTTGCGAAAGAAAGACCGGTCATCTACAGAGACGGAAATATCATTATGGTGGATGATGACAGATTAAAACTCCGTCCGGGTGAAAAGATTGAAAACAAAAAAGTCAGATTCCGTACTCTTGGATGCTATCCGCTTACTGGAGGTATTGAATCTGAAGCAGATACTCTGGATGAGATTATTGATGAGACGTTAAGTGCTGTTTCTTCTGAACGTACCAGCAGGGTGATCGACCACGAGGCAGCAGGCAGCATGGAGAGAAGAAAGAGAGAGGGGTATTTCTAGAATGAAAGGATTATTGAAATTTATTACATGCGGAAGTGTGGATGATGGAAAATCCACTCTGATCGGACATATTCTTTATGATGCAAAGCTTCTCTATGCAGATCAGGAGAAAGCCCTGGAGCTGGATTCCAAAGTAGGAAGCAGAGGCGGTGCCATTGATTATTCGCTTCTTCTGGACGGTCTTATGGCAGAGCGTGAGCAGGGAATCACCATTGATGTTGCATACCGTTATTTTACAACAGATAACAGAAGCTTCATTGTTGCAGATACACCCGGACATGAAGAATATACAAGAAACATGGCAGTGGGTGCGTCCTTTGCAGATCTGGCAGTTATCCTGGTGGATGCTTCACAGGGAGTACTGGTACAGACAAGACGTCATGCAAGAATCTGCGCATTGATGGGAATCCGTTACTTTGTATTTGCAGTAAACAAAATGGATCTTATTGAATATGATGAAAAACGTTTCCGCGACATTGAGAGTCAGATCGCAGCACTGATAGAAGAACTGAAACTTGCCAATGTAACTATTATTCCGGTATCTGCCACAGAAGGTGATAACGTTACAACCAAATCTGACAATATGCCATGGTATAAAGGTGAGGCGCTTCTTTCCCATCTGGAAACCGTAGACATTAAGGAAGATACAGAGAAGGGCTTCTATATGCCTGTACAGAGAGTCTGCAGACCAAATCATGAGTTTCGCGGATTCCAGGGACAGATTGAAAATGGTGCCATCAGGGCAGGCGACCTTGTGACTACTCTTCCCAGTAAAGAAGAAGCTCATGTAAAGAGTATTCTTGTTGGCGATAAAGAAGTTCAGGAAGCTGTACAGGGACAGCCTGTTACCATCCAGCTTGACAGAGAAGTAGATGTTTCCCGCGGATGTGTACTTACCATTGATTCCGGCGCAGTTCTTACAGACTCTGTGGAAGCAGATATCCTCTGGATGGATGACAATGCTCTTACGGATGGCAAAAACTTCTTTGTAAAAATCGGTACAAAGATGATCCCCGGCCTGGTTACAAAGATCAATTATTCTGTGGATGTTAATACAGGTGAAAAGAAAAGCGCATATACCTTAAAGAAAAATGAGATTGCTTCCTGTACTCTGGAATTCTCGGAGAAGATCGTTGTAGACGAATTTGACAGGCACAGAACACTGGGTGAGCTGATTCTGATAGATCGTGTCACAAATATGACTTCTGCCTGCGGTGTTGTGAGAAAAACCTTTGTTTCTCAGGATAGATCCCAGATCGGAAAAGTGGACGAGCAGGTTCGTGCAGGACTGAAAGGTCAGACACCGGTAGTAGTGGAATTCCCGATCGGTAAAGAAGGAATCACTCTTGATTTTGCAGAACAGGTAGAAAAGGGACTGACTGTACTTGGAAAACATACCTATCTGTATCATCCGGCAGCGAGTGAAAACTATGCAGAAACTGTCCGCCATCTTAAGGCAGCAGGTCTGATCGTACTTCTTGTTCTTGATGAAAATACAGCAAAAGACGAGACATTAAAGACTCTGGATGGTTTCTATGCGAACTGGCAGATTGACGGAATCACTGTGAAAGATGCGATTGATTTCGTGAAAAAGAAATCTGCATTTACAGTGCAGAGTGTACATGATGGAAATTATATCTGATTATAACAGGGCTATAAATCGCCGCAGAGACAAAGAAAGTCTCTGCGGTATTTTGTTTTCTTGACAAGTGTCGTTACAGCGGATTATACTTATTTTCAAATATTCAGAATCCATAATAATACAGACAGGAAAGATAACAGAAATATGCAAACGAACAATGAAAGTAAACAAAACCAAAAAAAGAGATGATGCTTGGAACTTTGTTTGTAATTGCTACGATCATCATCCTGGCGATACCAACGAAGAAAAGACAGAAATAAAGATGAGTGAATATCGATCAGAATGTAGAATGGGCAATTGGTTACTGTTCACACACCACTATCCCGCGAGGTGTTTTGGCATGAATATGCCAAAATCCCGAGACATACAAGCCAAAATTCCATTGACACAGGCAATCTGAAATGAATTTTGGCTAAGTTACTGTGAACGGAGTGAACAGTAACGGCAATTGTGAAGTGGCATTCAGATTACATATTATGCAGCAGAGTATGATATAATTTGTTTTGTATAATGGCGTCAGGATTAAGAGCATATGTAGAGCTGTGTAGCGAAGCGGATTGCGAATATCTGTTTGACTTTTGATGGGTGTACACGAGAACATTTTTTTACAGTGAAAGTTATCTGTATTATATTACAGAGGGTACTGTACAGATAATCAGGAGGTATTTTATGCGTTTGGAAAAAGTACAGGAAGCGTTAAAAACAAAGAAAATTCATTATGAATATACAGAGGAAAACGGATGCGGAAGCATCGACTTTATGTTTCGCGGTCTGAGATTCCATATATGGGAATATGAAGATCGTGTCTGGGGAGCGGAGACAAACGTGTTCGAAGCAGGCAGAAGCCAGGATATTGAGGGAGATTACGAGGAAATTATTTCCGGAGAAATCCTCTCATGGCCGGATATGCTGCCTGGGATGTAAGTATGTTACTGTTCACAGCAACACACTCCAGGGAGTTGAGATATGTGAAAAGTAACGTAAGTATTACTGCAGAAGGGAATGATATTTACGAAAAAATATAGAACCGGACAAATCGTATTAACCGCATGTATTGCAGCTGTCTGTATGTTTTCAGATGTCCATGGGGCAGAAGTGGCAGGTCCGCCGGCACCGAAATCCAAATCGGCACTGACACAAAAACCTGAAGCAACACCAATGCCTGAAGCAACACCAATACCTGCATCTACTCCAACACCGGAGCAGGAAACTGAGACAGATAAACAGAATCCGGCAGACCAGGGAACTTTAAGCAAGCCAGACCATCCGGACACTATCTCCGCAGATAAACTGGTATTTATCGGAGATTCCAGAACAGAGGGATTGAGGGATGCGGTAAACGATGACAGCATTTGGTCCTGTCTTTCTTCTATGGGATATGACTGGATGGTATCTACAGGAGTGCCGCAGGTAGAAGATCAGATTGAGGACAATACAGCGGTTATTATCCTGATGGGTGTTAATGATCTTTATCATGTCAATGACTACATCAGTTATATTAATTCCAAAGCTGCTGAATGGGGGAACAGAGGAGCGCAGACTTATTTCGTGTCTGTAGGTCCGGTGCAGAATGATCCCTATTGCAGTAATGCGGAGATTGAAAGTTTTAACGCGGCAATGCAGGCAAGCCTGAGTGGAGTTACCTACATAGACGTATATTCCCATCTGGTATCTGAGGGATTTTCCACCGTAGACGGAACCCACTATCCGGACAGTGTGTCCGTAGATATTTATAATTATATCTTGGACCATCTGGAGGAACAGATGAGTGGAATCTGGGGATAACAACATATGAACAGCAACTTCGGGGGCGACAATTCAGCGAAAATTCTGATGTTGTGTTGAGCCTGGAAGCATTTGGTGATATGATATGCAGATAAGGAAACGGAAATGAGCGGAATTTCGTTTCTCTGTGAAGTGGCTGAAAGTTCAGCAGGAGGAAAAATGAGTGTGCTGATTGCAGCAGTGATGAAATTATAAATGGAAATTGTTCGGTGTCCCTGCATTGGATTGCCGTACAGTTATCCGAATCGAAAATCAGGAGGAAAAAATGAGAGGACTGTATTCATCCAAAACAGAAATCAGACACAAAATTTTTACAGAAATTGCGAGGATGGCATATGAAGGCCAGTCTCCGGAGATGCTGGAAGAGCTTCCCTACAAGATCGTACCCGGTGAAATTGCGACTTATCGTGACAGTATTTTTCTGGAAAGAGCGGTAGTTGGTGAGAGACTTCGCGTTGCAATGGGGATGTCACTGAGAAAGGTTACAGAGCATGCGCCAATTTCCAAAGGTGTGGAGGCCAGCGTTATTGAGGAAAAGTATTATGAACCGCCGCTTATCAATGTGATCAAGTTTGCCTGTAATTCCTGCCCTGAAAAAAGGGTAATGATCACAGAGGGCTGTCAGGGGTGCCTGGAGCATCCCTGTGTGGAAGTCTGTCCAAAGAAAGCAGTGCATATGGAAGGCGGCAGATCCCATATTGATGAAGATGCCTGTATCAAATGCGGAAAGTGTCTGGAAGCCTGTCCGTATAATGCAATCATCAAACAGGAACGTCCATGTTCAAAGGCATGTGGTATGAATGCTATTGGCTCTGATGAATATGGAAGAGCAGAGATTGATCAGGATAAATGTGTATCCTGCGGACAATGTCTGGTAAGTTGTCCGTTCAGTGCTATTGTAGACAAAGGACAGATTTTCCAGACTATTATGGCATTAAAAAGTGAAACACCGGTGTATGCAATCGTGGCGCCTGCCATTGCAGGCCAGTTTCCGGGTATGGAGAATAATAAGATACGGGGAGCATTTCAGGCACTTGGCTTTACAGATGTAAGAGAGGTTGCCGTCGGTGCAGATCTGTGCACAGTGGAGGAGGCAAAGGACTTTTTGGAAGAAGTTCCTGAGAAACTTCCTTTCATGGCTACATCCTGTTGTCCGTCCTGGTCTATGATGGCTAAGAAATTATTCCCGGAACAGGCGAAATGTATCTCTATGGCACTGACACCTATGGTTCTCACTGCAAGGCTGATCAAGCAGAAGGAACCAGATTGTAAGATCGTTTTCGTAGGTCCCTGTGCAGCCAAGAAGCTGGAAGCCAGCCGTAAGAGTATCCGCAGCTATGTGGATTTTGTGCTGACCTTCGAGGAAGTAGCAGGAATGTTTGATGCCAAAGGCGTGGACTGGAAAGATATTCCGGAAGGAGAACCACTGTTTCATGCCAGTGCTGACGGAAGAGGTTTCGCAGTCAGCGGTGGTGTGGCAGAAGCGGTTGTCCATGCGGTGAAGCGTATTGATCCTGATCGGGAAGTAAAGGTAATGAATGCAGAAGGTCTGCAGAACTGTAAGAAGATGCTCCAGATGGCCAAGATTGGTAAATATAATGGATATCTTTTGGAAGGAATGGCATGTCCGGGCGGCTGTGTAGCAGGTGCCGGTACTATCCAGACAGTTAAAAAAGCAGCAGCAGCTCTCGAAAAAATGAAGAAAGAGGCTTCGTTTACAGATGCCTATGACTCCAAATACAGAGCAAGACTGGAAAGCCTGGAGAAATTTGATGTGGAGTGAGATTCTGACTGAATCAGTGAAATCCTATATGGATTGCAAGTGTTTGAATGCAATCAGTATATAGCAGAGTGAATTACTCGGCAACTGAGTTACCAGAGCATCTGAATTAAGGCGGGATACCGCCTTTTTTCAGGGTGCATCCATGACACCACTACTGTTTGCTCTTTAGAGTTATACAGCTACTTTTATTATTTCCGGTGTTTTCAGTCCGGTTACGGACAGTTCTCTTTTTACTCCGGATACGGAGTGATATTTTCTCAGGATATTATATGCGCCTACGGCATCTGCGTTATAGGTTCTGTTTCCATCTCTGTACAACCCTCTCTCTTTCCGTTTGGACGGCTCTGCATATCTTTTCCCTACTTCCGGTGACAGTGGGCTGCACTGGCTGGTATAACTTTCTTCCTGTTTTACAAAACGGATCCCATATCTTTTCAGCTTATATTCCAGCATGATGTAGATCCTGTTATACGGCAGGCTGTGAAGCTTCTGGTTTGTCCTGTGTCCCAGGTCTTTTTCTCTCCGGATGTTCCGGATATCCCCTGTAACGACACAGGTGATCTCCTGTTCCCGGCAGTATTCTGCAAGATATCTTGTGATCTTGTGCAGATAGTCCGTTACTGAGTCTTGTTTTCTCTTATATAACTTCCTGATATGTTTTGATGTGACCGGATGCTTTACTCCCTTTCCGGACTGCTGCCCATACCACTGGGCCTGCACCCTTGCAATCTTTTTATGGAAATATCTTTCCAATTCAAGGTACTTCCTGCCCAGGATAAACGTCTTCCCATTTTCAGAATCATAACACGTCATAAGGTTGTGAAGCCCCAGATCAATAGACAGTTCATGTCCGTTCTGTGGAAGTTCTTCCTGGTCAGGGACCTCATAAACAACAATAATTTTACAGCTTCCCTTCTCCGGCGGATAGATCCGCAGCTGTTTGATCTGGTCCATGCCCCTGAAAATCTTATTTTCAAGGTAAAGAAAGTTTTCATGGATCTGATATGTTTCTTCCATATATTTTTTTAATGTCTTTGGAAGGGACAGGCGGACTCTGTCCGTATCCCGCTCATGCACGATCCCCATCTGCATATAGGTAATGGGGATACTTTCCTGCTTAAACCGCGGCGGTCTGGGAGTCTCGATCCCCCCGGATCTTTTCAGGGCATAGAAAGACTTCCATGCCTTGTCCAGCAGCCTGCAGACTTCCTGGGCAGTCTGGGACGGGAGCTGTTTATACCACAGATCCTCTTTATGGGCTTTTTTCTGATAGTACCAGTCAGGATACTGCTCCATCCCTGTTTCTTTGTAATGCTGACGCTCGTAATTACAGACATTCCAGAGCTTGGATGCTGCATAGCACATATGCCCGATGAGGTTCGCATATTCCCGGCTGACCTTTATGGATGTTTTCTTTGACAGCAGCATTTCCTCTCCTCCATCGTATCAGTAAGCTTTGCTCTGATGTTCGATATACCTGCGGATATTTTCTTCCGATACAGATCCGACCGTTTCCACATAATAGGAATGGTTCCACAGCTCCCCTTTCCAAAGCTGGTTTCTTATTTCCGGAAAACGTTCGAAAAGCTTCCTGCCGGAGATCCCCTTCAGGTATTTCACGATCGCAGTTATGGATAATTTCGGAGGGGCTGACACAAAACAGTGTACATGGTCTCCTTCCCCACATTCAAACAGATGGATCGTAAAGCCCTTATCTTCTGCGATCTCCTGCACCAGTTCCTGCAGATATGCCTCGACCTCCGCATTTAATATCTTCCGCCGGTATTTCACTGACCATACCATATGGTAATTAATATTACACACACAAGTGCGGTAATGTATAAGATTTTCTTTCATGCATATAGTATACCATGATATCAAAAATTTCGCAATAAAATATCGAACATATTTTCTTTTTTTATAATGCTGGATACAGCTTTTTATAGGGAGGAGAAGGGAGAAATTGAATGAAAATCATTTTGTTATTTTTATTTATTATGAGTGCAGATATGCACAGTTTGCGCTTTC
>NZ_JBWJVQ010000231.1:0-19083 GCF_056339875.1 Blautia sp. ZXY-1-C6 | reverse complement strand
TAGGTAATTGCGAAACTCGCGGTGCTCGTTCGTAACCTTGAACCAAAACAAGGAAGAATTCGCGAAGAGCACGACTTGTGGAATGAAAAATGGATAATCGCACATGTTAGGCGCACTTTAATAAGCTATGGACTTTATGAAAGTGGTAAGTCCTAAGCTATGAGTGGTTTTATGCTTCGAATATATTCGTGGTGATTGATCTTATCTGCGAGAACAACAGTAATAAGTTGTGTGATCCCGGCAAGAATCAGATCAGCATGCAGAGTCCTCTCATTTTGGGTTCGGCGTCCTGCAAGACAGAGATTGTCTTTGATGTGGTTGATATCTCTTTCGACAACAGTCCTGATTTTATAGGTATCATCCCATTTTTCGGTGCCGCGGATCGTTCCGGGATAAGCACGAAGATCCTTTTCCGGGTAGATGTAGACCATCCGCCCACATTTAGAAGAAGTACAAGGGTTGTCACAGAAACAATGACGATGGGATTTTTGAGTTGATTTATCATAAATCCATTTCATTCTTGGACAGACAAATTTATATCTTGTTACTCCACTGTGAAGTTTGGAAGTGCCTTCGTACTTCATTTGTAAAGAAGGATCATGGGGACAACACGGAATACCATCTTCATTGATGGAATAATCCAGATTTTCAAGTCCGGATCTTGCATTCAGCGGAATATAAGCTTTCGAGAAATGTTTGTCATTACCAAAAGTGTCACCGGTAAGAAGGCTCTTATAGAGTTGTGCGGTATCGAAAGCAGCATCACCCAGGAAGGTTTTTGGATTAATCAAAGGATGCTTGGAAAAGAAGTCCTTAAGTGTGGGGATTAAAAGCTTTGAATCATGAACACATTTATCTTCGTCAGGGGAATCGGATTTCTTTTCGACAACGATATCAGGATGTGAAGCCATAAAGTTTTTGTTATAAAAAGATATGTGGCGGATGATGCCCAATCCGTTAGTGACAATGCCGAACTTGAAGACATAGCAAAAATGCCCATTGATATAGAGCTGCTTAATCTCAGGATTAGCAGAAGCATGAGAAGGCATGGAACCATAGGCAGCTTTATAAGGATCATAGGATTTATCAAAGCCCTGAGCTTTCGCGTATGCCTTAAGCTGTTTGATGATCCTGTTAGCATACTTGGGATTATTTTCGGTAACAAATGCTTCTATGCCGGAAGAATCAAAGATGGTCATATCCGCTTTTGCAGAGTCAATCGCCTGACAGATAGGCTCGGTAACATCAACAAGGTTATCGAAAACAAGCTGGAGGTCATCTAAAAAATCCTGTTTGAATCGGGTGATTTTGGAAGCGTCTGGGACTTTAGTAAAACCACAGAATTCCCGAAGTGATTTTGAGTAAGCGAGAAAAGTCAGGAGAAGCTGATCCGTAGGGATAGAGAAAATACGTTGAATAATCAAAGCCCACAGAAAAGCTTGCAAAGGGTATTTACGGGTTCTGCCCGTCGATGCATAGAAATGATTTCTAAAAGAAATCGGAATTAACTCATCAATATCGATATGGGTTTCTAATAGAGAAAGAAAAGCAGGTTTGTCATTTTCAAATTTTTCATGGCAATCTGAAAAAATATCTGCCAAAGAAAGCTGTTTATATGGTATCATAAGTATCAGAATAACTCCTTTCTTGGATGTAGGTTTATAGTTTTTAGTCAACTCTATTATACCATATCCGGTGAGGAGTTATTTGTTTATAGGTAACAAAAAATGCCGTATTTATGCGGCTTGTGGCGTTTCGCAAACGCCTATGATTTTATTATATCGTGAGGAGGATATGAAAATGAGCGAAAACAATGATTATATTCAGTTACCACCACTAAAAAAAGACACACCAGCCGATGTGGTAGCATTTATGTGGGAGTACATGAAAGTACCGGAGGATTCAAGAGAAAAAGTTAAGAATCTGCTTAAAGATGCAAATGAAAATGGAGTAAAAATAAGTCATCAGGCACCAACACTGTATGATGTTGTTCCGAAAGAAGAAATTGCTGAATTTGAAGAGCTTATGCGCAAAACCATAGCTGACATTGTATCAGAAGCCAGTAGCGTTCGTTGCCTGTTGGGTGTATGTGCAGAAATATGTGAAGCACAAAACCCTAAACGAAATGCTGCAAGAATTGCCAGACGTAGGTCAATTCATCCTAGCTATGGATACCTGGTTTGAAAAACTGATGGAGAAATAATCTAGGAAAATAGTTTAAAGTTTACATGTTATGATCATGTATGAAGTTGGAACAAAATAAAAGATTGTGCTATACTATTGTTCAAGAAAAAAACTCATTGACATATTTCAATCTATTTAGGAGGATAAACGATCATGTGTACAGCAGCAACTTATAAAACAAAAGATTTTTACTTTGGACGAACCCTCGATTATGAATTCTCTTATGGTGATCAGATAGTAATTACACCACGTAATTATGCGTTTAATTTTCGCCATGTTGGCGATATGAAAAATCATTATGCAATTATTGGAATGGCTCATGTTGCAGAGGATTATCCTTTGTATTATGATGCTATGAATGAAAAAGGAGTGGCAATGGCAGGACTGAATTTTGTCGGAAATGCTGTTTATGCCGCGATTAAGCCAGATGTGGAAAATATTGCACAGTTTGAATTTATTCCTTGGATTTTAAGTCAGTGTTCTTCTTTAGTTGAAGTTCGCGAGCTTCTTGAACGAATTAATATTGTTAATACTCCTTTCAGCGAGCAATTGCCATTAGCACAATTACACTGGATCATTTCTGATGAGAATGAGTCAATTACGGTAGAATCTATGTCAGATGGTTTGCATATTTATGATAATCCAGTAGGAGTGCTTACGAATAATCCGCCATTTCCACAGCAGATGTTTCAACTAAATAATTATATGTATTTATCTCCTAAACAGCCCAGAAATACTTTCTGCGAAAATTTGGCTCTTGATGCATATAGTAGAGGTATGGGAGGATTAGGTCTTCCGGGAGATCTCTCATCTTCATCACGCTTTGTACGTGTAGCTTTTACAAAGGTAAATGCAATTTCAGGTGAATCAGAGGAAGAAAGCGTTAGCCAATTCTTCCATATTCTCGGATCTGTGGATCAGCAACGAGGATGTTGCGAAGTAGCGGATGGAAAATATGAAATCACATTGTATACGTCGTGTTGTAATGTTACAAAAGGTATTTATTATTACAATACTTATGAAAACCATCAGATCAGTGCAGTAGATATGCATGTAGAAAATCTGGATAGTGATAAAATGATTTGTTATCCAGTAATTCAAGGAGAACGAATCAACTATCAAAATAAATAATGTTTTGAAATCAGGGATGAGGTAGAAAGGAAAGTTCCATGACAAAAGATGAAGTAAAAAAACTCAGGATGAACAGTCCGGAATCACTACAGTTTTTAAATAATGCTACAAAATTTTATAATTTAATGATGATGTATCGTTGTGCTATTCGGGAGATACAAACTAAACTTGAGGTTTTGGATGATGAATTTTCAGTTGAGAACAATCGAAATCCTATTTCTTTTATAAAAACAAGAATTAAGAAGCCCAATAGTATTTACGATAAACTGCAGAAGATGGGATATGAATTTACAACAGAAAATATACAGACATATCTCAATGATGTAGCAGGCGTTCGAATAGTTTGTGCGTTTATTGACGATATTTATATGATATCAGATTTGATTACCCAACAGGATGATATTAAAGTTATTGAAATAAAAGATTACATAAAAAATCCAAAATCGAATGGTTATCGAAGCTATCATATGATTGTTGAAATACCAGTATTTTTTGCTAAGGGTAAAACACCTATGCGTGTAGAATTACAGATTCGAACCAATGGTATGGATTTCTGGGCAACATTGGAACATCAACTTCGCTATAAAAAAGGAATTGAAGAAATGCCTGGCTATGATGAGATAAGTGAAGAATTACTTCATTCTGCAAGAGCTATCATTGAAGCAGATAATGAAATGCAGAGAATAAAAGACAAAATTGGTATGTTCCACGAAATTTAGGGAGAAAACTGAGCAAGTAGGAAGGTGGAATATATATGAAACAAGATACTTTAGAGGGCAAAGCAAAAACAAAAAATGGGGTAAAACGGCTGTGTTTTTCCATAATCTGCATTCTTCTGGAAGTGATTTTTATTATTACTATCGTAACACGCTTGAATGAATATGCAGAAATCATAAATTTATTTACAAGGATTTTGAGTGGGATCTTGGTTTTGGGATTGTACGCATCAAATAAGACATCCTCTATGAAAATGCCTTGGATCATCTTAATTCTAATTTTCCCAATTATGGGTGTAGGCCTGTATTTGTTGATTGGTTTGAATGGTGGCACACATAAAATGCGTGAGCGATATGCAGAAATTGATAGCAAATTGTTACCAATGCTTCCGGACAGTCAGGAGTGTTTGAGCAAAATAAAAGAAACAATTCCGAAAGCAGGAAATATAGCAAGTTACATACAAAGAAATTCGCAGTATCCAATCTATCAGAATACGGATATTGTGTATTTTGATGAAGCAGTAAAAGGATTAGAGGCACAGCTTAAGGATTTGGAGAAAGCACAGAAGTTTATCTTTATGGAATATCATGCGATAGAAGACGCTGAAGCATGGCATAAGATTCAAGATGTTCTGGAAGAGCGAGTAAAAGTAGGTGTGGAAGTTAGAGTATTCTACGATGATATGGGTTCTATAGGCTTTATTAACACAGATTTTGTGAAAAAGATGGAGGCAATAGGAATTCATTGCCGTGTATTCAATCCGTTTATGCCAGGTTTAAATCTGTTTTTGAACAATCGTGATCATAGAAAAATAACAGTTATTGATGGAAAAGTCGGATTTACAGGTGGATATAATCTAGCAAACGAATATTTTAATTACACACACCCGTATGGACAGTGGAAAGATACAGGTATTCGTTTAGAAGGAGATGCTGTTCAGTCGCTTACGGTGACATTTTTGGAAATGTGGAATGCAGTAAGTGATAAGGATGCTAATGATTCTGATTTTAGTAAATACCTTTTCCACTATGATTATGCGGCACAGCAAACTGGGTTTGTTCAACCTTATGCAGACAGCCCTATGGATAATGAGCAAGTCGGAGAAGAAGTTTATATCAGTATGATAAATAAAGCTGAAAAATATTGTTGGTTTATGACTCCATATCTAATCATAACAGATGAAATGACGCATGCGTTATGTCTGGCTGCTAAGCGAGGGGTAGATGTAAGAATTATCACACCTGGTATCCCTGATAAAAAATTCATTTATAATATAACTCGTTCTTTTTATCATGGATTAGTTAAACATGGTGTTCGTGTTTATGAGTGGACTCCTGGTTTCTGTCATGCAAAAATGAGTGTGGCAGATGACTGTATGGCAACTTGTGGAACAATTAATCTGGATTATCGAAGTTTATATCACCATTTTGAAAACGGCTGTTTTATGGCAGATTGTCAGGCAGTTGTGGAAATAAAAAATGATCTGATAAGAACGATGGGAGAATGTCGTGATGTGACAGACCAATATCAAACCGGACGAAGTGCATATTTGCGACTGGGACAATTATTTATGAGATTATTTGCTGGATTGCTATAAGAATCTGATGAAACGACCTTTCAAAAAAAGTTGATTTAGAAGTTAACTGTTTTTGAAAGGCCGTTTTTGCTATATCTAACAGTCTGTTGTACAAAGAAGATTTTGCATGGATGAAAAAACAAACCTTGTTGAGGTTAAATTGAGTTTTCCATTGTATTGTATTGCTAATGAATAAGAATAAGAAAAAGAACAGACAATGCTGAATGCACTGGAAACAAGAATATCTGAGTATAGTATGTAAGTTCGTAACAGAATGAAAGGAGCGATTCAAATGAGCAATTTGGAAAATTATATGAAACAGCAAGCAATTTTTTGTGAACAAAATGATAGCATTAGTAAGAATCTGTATTCAGAGTATGGTGTAAAAAGAGGCTTACGAGATGAAAAAGGACAAGGTGTGTTGACGGGGCTTACAAATATTTCTGATATAAAAGCTTTTGAATATCGTGATGGAGTAAAGAGTCCATGTGATGGCGAGTTATCTTATCGTGGTTATAATATAAAAGATTTAGTAACAGGAAGTAAAGGAAAAAGGTTTGTCTTTGAAGAAGGAGCATATCTTCTTTTATTCGGAGAATTGCCAACTGATACACAGTTAATGGAATTTCAGGGAAGACTATCTGATTGTATGGAACTACCGACTAACTTTACCAGAGATGTCATTATGAAAGCACCTACATCAGATATTATGGGTTCTATGACTCGAAGTATTCTTACATTGGGCTCTTACGATAAGGAAAAAGAAAGTCTTGAAATTCCGAATGTGCTAAGGCAGAGTATGCAGTTGATCGCAGCATTTCCTATGTTAGCAGTATATGCATACCATGCTTATTGTCATTATGAAAAAAACGAAAGTATGTATATTCATAGACCTGAAAAAGATTTATCTATTGCTGAAAATTTCCTGCGCCTATTAAGACCAGATACAAAATTCACAGAACTGGAAGCAAGAGTACTGGATATAGCATTATTGTTACATATGGAACATGGTGGTGGTAACAATTCTACATTCACTACACGGGTAGTAACATCTTCAGGTTCAGATACTTATTCTGTTATTTCAGCAGCAATGTCATCCTTAAAAGGAAAAAAACATGGCGGTGCAAATCTGATGGTAATGAATATGATGGATGATATTAAAAGTCATGTGAAAGATTATGAAGACGAAGAGGAAATTGCATCATATCTGAGTAAGATTTTGAAGAAAGAGGCGTTTGATCAGAAAGGACTTATTTATGGAATGGGACATGCTGTATATTCTATTTCAGATCCGAGAGAAAGGGTGTTCAAAGGCTTTGTAGAACAACTCGCAAGGGATAAAGGACGTGAGAAAGATATGACCCTTTATAACAATATTGAGAAGATTGCACCTAAGTTGATTGCAAAGCAGCGTCAGATATTCAAAGGAGTAAGTCCTAATATAGATTTCTATAGTGGTTTTGTGTATGACATGTTGAATATTCCAAGAGAATTGTACACGCCATTATTTGCGATAGCAAGAATTGCTGGTTGGAGTGCACATCGCCTGGAAGAATTGATAACTACAGATAAGATCATTCGCCCGGCATATAAGAGTCTAGTCAGCAAAAAAGAATATATAGAAAGAGAGGAACGATAATATGGGAGCAGGAACCAGTGCAGAGGAGTTTTTTTTAAAGAGCATCAATGTTGAAAGTATATTTGAATTTGTCGAAAGAACAGATTATTTGTTTCTTTATAGTATAAAGGAATGTGTTGAAAAATCAGACTGTCATGAAGGAGTATATCTTTCAGAAGTGGCAGAATACATGAAATTATCGATTCCAGAAACATCTAAGATGGTAAAAAGTCTTGAAAATAAAGGATATATTATCTGGAAATTAGATGAAAAAAAAGAAAGAACATACCTTGTTTTGACGAACAAGGCAATTGAATTAAGTAATTGTCAGAAAGAAAAAATGATAGAAGCTTATGAAAAAATCATATCGAATATACAAGAAGATGACCTGGCAGTTACACGGTGTACATTGAGAAAAATCCGACAGCTTATGGAAGAAATAAAATAGTGATTAATACAACGGAGTAAGAAAAGCTCCTTCATATATTAGAATAAAAATATGACTGTTTCTTTAAAAAGAAGCCGGTCATATTTTTTTATGAAAAATAAATTTTGTTGAGGTTAAATTGAGATTGACTTTGTATTGTATAAGTATGAAATAAAAAGGAATCAGGTGATGTACAATGAAAAAGCATAAAATATGTAAAATCCTTCTTGTTATACTGGCAATTTTTTTATGTGTGGCTTTTTATGAATTGCTCGGAATCTGCGTTGCATATAAAAAGCAGCCGGAAGTGTCCAATACAACCAAAAAAGAAACAAAAAATGGGTTATGGAACGAATGCAGTGAAAATACAGAACGGGCAGTAATCATAGAAAAGAATCCAGAAGCGCTTTTACAAAGAGTGCGTTTGATCAAGAATGCAAAAAAGGAAATTATTCTTTCTACTTTTGCATTTCAATCCGATGAAAGTGGAAAATTGATTTTAGGAGCACTGCATGATGCGGCAGACAGAGGTGTACATATTCGTCTGTTAGTAGATGGAATGGAGAGCTGGATTGATATGGAAGGAAATCCGTATTTCTATGGATTATCTTCCCATGAGAATGTTGAAATTAAACTGTATAATAAGGCCAATCCGTTGAAACCGTGGAAAATGATGGGTAGAATGCATGATAAATATTTGATTGCAGATGGAAAGAGATATATTCTTGGGGGAAGAAATACATACAATTATTTCCTGGGTGATTTTCCGGGACATAAAAACTATGACAGAGACGTGTTAGTGGTTTGCGATGAACCTGAGAAAGAAAATTCAGTTAACCAGTTGTCAGAGTATTTTGAAACCATATGGAATCAGGAAGACAGTGGTTATTTTCATAACAATAAAAAACTGGCAAATAGAAAATCTGTAAAGAACGCAGTTTTAGAGTTGCAGAACAGCTATCAGAAATATTTTGAAGAGAATAAGGAAAGAATCTGCGAGACCGATTATACGGACGAAACTTTTGAGACAGAAAAGATTACATTAGTGTCAAATCCTATTCACACAGGTTCCAAAGAACCAGTAGTGTGGTATCAGTTGGGAGAATTGATGAAAAATGCAAAAAATCGTGTGAAGATCCACACGCCATATATTATCTGTAATGATATGATGTATAATACATGGGAGGAGATTGCAGAGAACGTTTCAGATTTTTCTATCATGACAAATTCAGTTGCGAATAATGGGAATCCATTTGGGGCTGCCGATTATGCGAAAAACAGAAATAGAATCTTAAGTACAGGAATTAATATCTGGGAATATGAAGGCGGTTATTCATACCACGGAAAAAGTATTCTCATTGACGATGATCTGTCTGTAATCGGTTCCTTTAATATGGACATGAGAAGTGCATATCTGGATACGGAACTGATGCTTGTAATTCGCAGTAAAGATATTAATAAACAGTTGGAAGAGGGCATGATGGAATATGAAAAAGTGTCCCGCCAGATATTAGAAGGCGGAACTTATAATGATCCATATCATGTAGAGCCAATCGAATTAACAAAGAAACGTCAGAGAAAAATATTTTTGGTACAGCATCTGCTTGGATGGGCAAGGTATCTGTTTTAATAAGGAGGAAGGAAAACGTGTTTCAAATATTGATTGTAGAAGATGATAAAGAATTAAGCCAGCTATTCCAAAAAGTGCTTGAGAAGAATGGATATCAAGTCAAAAGTGCATCGGATGGAGCACAGGCATTAGAAGTATTGGATAAGGAATATATTGATCTGATCATTTCTGATATTATGATGCCGGTTATGGATGGCTATGAACTGGTGTCAGAACTTCGTTCAGCAGGATATCAGATACCAGTGCTTATGATCACTGCGAAAGGTTCCTTTGATGATATGCGCCAGGGATTTCTTTCGGGAAGTGACGATTATATGGTAAAACCGGTAAATGTGAATGAAATGGTTTTAAGAGTCGGAGCACTGCTTCGCCGTGCACAGATACTGAATGAACACAAAATTGTGATCGGTTCAACAGAGTTTGATTATGATGCAATGACGGTTACAACTGATAAGGAAAGTCTTGTTTTGCCTAAAAAAGAATTCCTGCTTTTATATAAGCTTGCAGCTTCGCCAGGCAGAACATTTACAAAACAACAGTTGATGGATGAAGTATGGGGATACGAGACGGAGGCAGACCCACATACGATAGAGGTACATATAGGAAGAATCAGAGAGCGTTTTAAAGATAACCCTGATTTTGAAATCGTAACAATGCGTGGAATTGGATACAAGGTGGTGAAAAAATAATGGAACAAAAGAAAGAAAAAGGATTGCGGATCCGGTCCTGTCTGACTGGTGCAATCTGGCTGGCACTTGTATTTTCAACAGTCATATCTGCTTTATTATTTGCTTTTTTGAATCATTTTTTTAATCTGCCGGGCAGCATACCTGTGCTTGGCTGGCTTTTGATTTTTAATACATTGATTGCAGGGCTGATCACTTCCTTTATTAATGCAAAGTTACTGGAACCAATTACCAGACTTAGTAAAGCAATGAAGAAAGTTTCTCAGGGAGATTTTGAACAGCATTTGGAAACGAACAGCCGTATAGCAGAAGTTGGAGAATCTTATCAAAGTTTTAACGTTATGACAAAAGAACTTCGTGCAACAGAGGTGCTGCAGATGGATTTTGTATCTAATGTTTCTCATGAGTTTAAGACCCCGATTAATGCCATTGAAGGATATACAATGCTGCTTCAGGGAGAAGAACTGTCTCAGGATCAAGAGGAATATGTAGAAAAAATCTTATTTAACACCCAAAGACTTTCCGGATTGGTTGGTAATATTTTGCTGTTATCCAAGTTAGAGAATCAGAATATACCAATGAAAAAAACAGAATATCGTCTGGATGAACAGATCCGCCAGGCATTTCTTTCATTGGAAACAAAATGGACAGAAAAAGAAATTGGTTTTCAGGTAGAATTGGAGGAAGTTAAATATACTGGGAATGAAGGACTTTTTATGCATATCTGGATAAATCTTTTGGATAATGCGATTAAGTTCAGCCCTTCAAAGGGGACAATTACGATGTTTCTGAAACAAGAACAGGATTCTGTTAAGTTCATTCTGGAAGATGAAGGACCAGGAATAGAGGATGATGTAAAATCCAGAATATTTGACAAGTTCTATCAGGTAGATGGATCTCATAAAGCAGAAGGAAATGGCCTAGGTCTTGCACTTGTAAAACGGATTGTAGATAGTGCCGGAGGAACAATCAAAGCAGAAAACCGTGAATATGGTGGATGCAGATTTGTTATAGAGCTGCCAAAGCAGAAAGATGAGATTATATAGTTTTAAGATAAATTAGAAGATGGGAGGATTTATATGACATTTTATCAGGAGTTGCAGTTAAATCAGACAGGTTCTAAAAACCTGTTGAAAAAGAGTGAAACACTAAAAGAAAAATTATATCATATGTGGGTATATCTGGTGAAGATAGCTGTTACAATGGCATTTTGTTTTTTCTTTGTTAGTATTTTCAGCATCCTATTTGGAAATGAGAACAGCATTGTAGGTGTAGTAGTCTTATTATGTCTCATGGTGTTTAGAAATGCGGATCTGGGGATCCACACCGGACAATCTACGATGCTTTTGGCTTTGTTCTTTGTAATTATGACTGTATGTCCGCATTTAGCAAATCAGTTTTCACCGGTATTGGGAATGCTGTTAAATATTGCGGCACTGGCTGTGTTGATTCTGTTCGGATGCCATAATCCATTCATGTTTAATCAATCTACATTGGTTCTTGGGTATCTGCTGCTATATGGTTATGATGTTACGGGAAAAAGCTATCAGATGCGATTAGTCGGAATGGCTTTAGGTGCAGCACTTACCTGCTTCGTATTTTATCGAAATCATAAAAACAGAACTTATAAAAGAAATCTGAAAGATCTGATACAAGAATTTGATATCACTTCTTCCAGAACAAAATGGCAGATATGTCAGATTTTATGCGTACCGATTGTCCTTTGCATTGCAGAACTTTGTAATATGCCACGTGCAATGTGGGCTGGTATTGCGGCCATGTCCACGATTTTGCCGTTTATGGAAGATATGCACTACAGAGTCCGTAAAAGGATTGTCGGAAATATTGCAGGTGTTATATGTTTTACAGTATTATATTTTCTGCTTCCTTCGTCAATCTATGCATATATAGGAATTCTTGGTGGAATCGGTGTAGGATTTTCAGCACAATATGGCTGGCAGGCAGTATTTAACACATTTGGTGCTTTAGCCATTGCTGCAGAGACTTATGGACTACAAGGAGCGGTTAGTCTTAGAGTGATTCAAAATGTTTTTGGTGTTGTGTTTGCTTTAGCATTTTGTGTTATATTTTATTGGTTTATGTCTAAAAAAAAGGAAAGTGAGGTGACCGTACATGCAGAGTGAAGTGAATCAGGAAGAAAATTTGAATAGAATTATTACGGTTCCTAATCTTCTTTCTTTTTTTCGGCTTTGTCTGATTCCGGTAATTATATGGAGTTATTGTGTAAAGAAAAATCCTCTGTTAGCTGGTGAAATCTTATTGCTGTCTGGTCTTACGGATCTTGCTGATGGATATATCGCAAGAAGATTCCATAGAATTAGTAATTTAGGAAAAATACTTGATCCGGTGGCTGATAAGCTGACACAGGCAGCGATGTTAATCTGTCTGTTTACTCGTTTTCCGCATGTGCTTCTTTTAATCGTAATAATGGCAGGTAAGGAGCTGTATATGGTAGTCAGTGGATGTCTTGTGATACAAAAGACAGGAAAAGTACATGGTGCAGACTGGCATGGAAAGATAGTAACCTTTTTATTATATGGAACTGCAGCGGTGCATATTATATGGTTCCACATTACACCGATGGTATCAGATCTGTTGATTGGTTTGTGTGCTATAATGATGGTCATATCGGTCGCTCTGTATATTATCCAGAATACCAGGACTCTTAAGGGAGAGACTGTATAAGCAATTTTATATTGCAATGACTAGAAAAATATTTAGGAGAAGATAGATATAAACAGTAAGTCAAACACACAAACTATGGAGTCTTTAGTCGGTTTAATAAAATTTTAGATAGAAAATAAATCATTATAAAAAGATCCTGTTCATACTATGATATATAGAACAGGATCTTTATTTACTTTATTTCGCCAGGAAATTGCTCTGAATCTCCATCGGCATATGATAAGCCTGGCCTCGTTTTGTCAGGCTGTATAATTTAAAGCTCATTAGTTCCGGAGTCGCATTCAATGAACTGCAGAGTCCGAAATAATCCAGGTCCTCGTTCTGAACCATATCTTCGATTTCCTCATCTTCAATCAGCAGATCGGCAGCAAACAGATTGGCCTGGTATTCTGTATTATCCGTCATATTGTAGAGTGTATCATCTTGCATACCTGGGTTGGATTTATCTTTATGGTAATTGTGTTAGTAGTTGTAATGCAGATATTTGAAAAGGTGAAAGAACAGCTGCTTAAATGGACAATTGATTAAAATTAAATGAAGATGAAAATATAGGGAAGTTGTGGTATATGGATGTGTATCACAGCTTCCCTTTTTTAACAAAAGCTAAATGCGTTTCATAAGTTACACTGCAATGTCCGGTGTCCAGTAGATATTATTTATCAATCTCACTCAGTGCAGCTTCATCAGCAACGATTGTTACATCATTATGTAACTGAAGGATGGAAGCCGGTACTTCCGGAGTGATTGCTCCATAGAGTACTTGCCTGTTGGGTGTATGTGCAGAAATATGTGAAACAGAAAACTCTGGACGAAATGCTGCAAGAATTGCCAGATGTAGGCCAATTTATCATTGCTATTGGATAGCTGGTTTGAAAGACTGATGGCGGAAGAATAGATGCTGTGATAGAATGAAGAAAAATGATAAGTTAATAAAATGATATCAAAAAAATTTACATCTGATAAGGAGAAGGAAAATAGATGGAAAGTGTGAATTATGAATATTTTGATTCAGAGAATGATTATTCAAAAAATCCTAATGCAACCAAACATAGATCATTTAACGTTTCAAGAGGAGATTTTAGTAAATATGCTATTTTAAATGGATTTTACGGAAAAAAACTGATTTCTCGAGATGCAAGAAAATTTTATTCATCAATGTGTAGAATGGCAGTAAAAAAGGAAAAAGGGTTTTATGTAATTTCAGATGAGTATGAATTTGCGGAAACTTCATATAAAAATGTAATTTCTTTTGCCATGGGTATGTTAGCAACAAGAATTATTGCAAATGAAATATATAACATTAACAAATTATATCATTTTACAGATAAGAGTTTTAAAGGAACGTTGGTGAATGGAAAAATGGCACCAGATTGGATCGGAGTTGATGGGCAAAAAAAAGTATTTTTATTTGAAAGTAAGGGGACTTGTAATAAGAATGTTAGGAAAAAGACAATCGAGCATGCAAAAGTACAATTAAATAATGTGGGTTCAATTAAGGATACATCAACAAACCAGATGTATTACCCACAAAAAGATAGCAAACATGTAATTTGTTCATGTTTTGACGCATACTCTGGTATAGATAAAGTATGGAATATACATGATGTGGATCCAGAAGGAAAGGGAGAAGTTAACTTAGAAATTAATTTTGATAAAGAATGCTTTATGTATTATCAAGCATTTGTTTCGTATGTGGATTCATTAAATCAGGTATATCAATGTGAGTCTGTAAAAAATCAAAAATACTATTGTTGGGTGTATGAAGATGAAAAATATTGTATTCTTGAAGAAATATATAATTCGATGAAATCAGGACAATTTAATGAACAGAATAGATATCGTAATTTTAATAATTATGTAAACGAGAAACTTAGTGATATAGAGTATCCAGAACAGTTTTCACATGATGGAATCTCTTCCTATGAAGATGGAATAGTAGTTTGTAGTTCAGTTTCTTGGCGAGATAAGCTGCACTAAGAAGATATTTTTGTTTTTGTTCTCATACTCCTCCTTCCGCTGAGACTATTCCTCCCGCCGGGAGTTCACGTATTTCAATATCGGCTGTCCCTTCCGATATTAGAAATAGTGCTGTGAACACCTTTAGGTGGAACCAACAGACAAGTGAAACGTCTGTTATTGAGAGGGTATGGGGAAATCCCCATCAAGATAAATCCCATAGGAGAACAGGATGGCAAACGACATTACTGTTAAACATGGGTGGATCTTGCTCTTATTTGTATCCCTCTATATAACGAAACGCTCAGAGACTGTTTTACAGTGGGGGAAAAGAAAAAATATCAAAAAATTGATGATTAATGGTGAGCTTGTGATAGAATGAAAAAAAGAGAAAAGCATAAAGGATGTAGTTGTAGAGAATATTTGTTATGATTAGAAAGTTGCTGAACGGAGATATCGATAGAGTCGCTGACATATGGTTAAAGACAAATCTGAAAGCACATTATTTTATTTCCAATCAATACTGGAAAAGTAATTATGAATTAGTAAAAGAAATGATGTCACAATACGAAGTTTATGTGTTTGAAGCAGATAAAATGATACAAGGATTTGTAGGACTAAATGATAAATATATAGAAGGTATTTTTGTCTCCGATGAAATGCAGTCATGTGGCATAGGTAAGCTTTTATTAGATTATGTTAAGGATAAAAAAGTTAGCTTACGATTAAATGTATACCAGAAGAATGCCAGAGCAATTTCTTTTTACCAAAGAGAAGGGTTCATTATTCAATGTGAAGGCTTGGATGAAGCTACTGGTGAAAAAGAGTACACTATGCTATGGAAACGAAAATAGAAATCGGAATTTATCAGAAAATGAAGAATAGTTGAAATGGAGGCGCTATAATAACATGAAGATTGAAGGGAACCAGAAAGAACTGGATGCAATGGTAGAATTTCATAAGGGAAACCGTGTCGAGGGACTGAGACTGCAAGAAGAATTTGCAGCGGAATTTCGTAAGGAGTATAAAGACAAAGATCACTGTCCTTGCCTGAAAGCCTGTCGTTATCACGGAAACTGTAAGGAATGTGTAGCAATCCACAGAGCGCATCAGGAACATGTTCCTAATTGTATGCGACCATTGATTAATAAAAAATTGAAATTGATGTCAGAATTAACAGAGCATACCTTGGCAAATGAAATAGAAGCTCCACATGAGATTTTAAGAAAATAGGCAAGTCAAATTCAAGTTTACAGAACTGAATCAAAAGAGCTCGAAGGAGCTCTTTTTCCTTTTTTATAATAGTATCATTATGGTATAATAGAGACATTAAAATCGGAAGTTGGAGGATACACGCATGAAAATTGTAATCATTAATGGAAGTGCCAGAAAAGGAAATACGCTGGCAGCAATCAATGCATTTATAAAAGGAGCGTCAGAAAAGAATGAAATTGAAATCATTGAACCCGACAACCTCAACATTGCACCATGCAAGGGATGTGGTGTCTGTCAATGCTCTAAGGGATGCGTCGATAAGGATGATACAAATTCTACCATTGATAAAATTGCTGCCGCAGATATGATTCTTTTTGCTACACCAGTTTATTGGTGGGGAATGTCAGCACAATTGAAACTTATCATTGATAAGTGCTACTGCCGTGGATTGCAGTTAAAAAACAAAAAAGTTGGCACAATTGTTGTAGGTGGTTCTCCCGTAGGCAGCATCCAGTATGAGCTGATTGATAAGCAGTTTGACTGTATGGCAAAATATCTTTCATGGGATATGCTTTTCAAAAAATCATATTATGCAACAGCCAGAGATGAACTTGAAAAAAATAAGGATTCCATGAACGAACTTGAGTGGATTGGAAAAAATTTATAAAGCACACACCAAATTCAAGTTGAACAAAATCGCTGCGCGATGGCTTGCCAAGGCTGTGGCGCAGCTTTCTTTTTCTCAATAATAAAATAGGCAATGGCAATTCTTACCAGTATTTGATATTGTAAAGTTACCACACAAAACAATTCAATACAGAAAGACACCACTGCCTATGAAAAGAATACCATTTGACCGCTTTTCTGACAAGCGGTTTTATTATGCTAATGCACCTCCATGTAAGCAGGGTTTTTCATTAACTACTGATTTTACATGGAGGATTTTATTATGTACGAAGAAATTTTTAATCAGATTCGATCTGCTGCAAATAAACGGAATCTCAAGGATTCCACGATTCATGCATACTGTACCAGTGTTGCTCATTTTTTGAACCGCACAGCCAAGGATATAGATGCATTAACAACTGACGATGTTGATATATTCCTAACTGAAAAGAAACTTTCCGGGATTTCACCAGAAACATACAATCACTACCATTCAGGAATCCGCTTCTTTTACAAAAAAATATTGAAGAAGAATTGGGATGATGATGACATACCTCGTATGAAAAGGGACAGAAAGTTACCAACGGTGCTTACAAAAGCAGAAATATCAGCTATTCTTGATGCTACGCCAAATTTGAAGCACAAAGCTATGATTGCTACTATGTATTCAGGCGGACTTCGTGTTTCAGAAGTCACACATCTTCATTATGATGATATTTCACGCACGAACAAAACCATACACATCCGTGATGGGAAAAGTCGCTCTGATCGTTATACTTTGCTTGCAGACCGGACGCTCGAAATATTGACAGAATACTGGTTTCAATGTGGCAGACCAAGGGGGATTCTGTTCCCAAGTTCATGGACAGGGGATTATCTTACAAAAGATAGTGTCATTCAGTTTTTTCGTGAAAGCGCCGAAAGAGCAGGCATTCAGAAACATGTCTCCACACATTGTTTGCGTCATAGTTTTGCAAGTCATCTGTTTGAGTCAGGCTGCGATATAAAATACATTCAGGCTCTTTTGGGACATCGTGATCCAAAATCAACAGAAATTTATCTGCATGTAAGCAATAAAACTCTGCTTGGTATTAAAAGCCCATTTGATGAGATGGGTGGTGAATGATTATGGATAAATCATGTACGATACAGGATGTATTTGAACGGTTCTATCCTTCTTATGAAAAGAGGAGTAACCCTCCTGCTCATCACAGAAAAACGGCTTATCACATCAGAAACTGTAAAACAGGAGTTTTTGGTGTAAACATCAGTGTTTGTGAGGACTGCGGATGTATCAGTGTTCACAACAACTCCTGCAGAAGCAGATGCTGTCCCATGTGCCAGGAGTTTCCGAAAGAGAAATGGATTGATGCACAAAAAGAGAACGTATTGGATGCACCCTATTATCATGTAGTATTCACAGTTCCTGAGGAATTGAATTCCATTATTTACAGCAACCAGAAGCTGTTATATGATGCACTGTATCATGCTGCTTCAGCCACATTGAATGAATTGTCAAAAGATGCAAAGTACCTGGGAGCTGATATAGGGTATATCTGCATTCTTCATACCTGGGGTTCTGCAATGAATTATCATCCTCATATTCATACCATTGTTCTTGGAGGTGGGCTTGATGATGAAAATAAATGGAAAGAAACAGGTGGAAATTTTTTTCTCCCATATGGTGTCATCTCAAAGGTGTTCCGTGGAAAATATCTGGATGAGTTAAAAAGCCTGTGGAATGATTCTAAGCTTAAATTTCATGGTACAGCGGAGAAATATCAGAACAGCTATCGTTTTAAAGAACTTCTTGATAAGTGTTATGAAAAGAACTGGGTCACTTACTGTAAAGAAACTTTCAATGGTGCACAGTCGGTTATCAATTATCTTGGAAAATATACCCACAGGATAGCAATCAGTAATCAGCGAATTAAATCCATGAAAGACACGACAGTTACATATGCAGTAAAAGACTATAAAAACGAAGGCTGTTGGAAAGAGAAAACAATTTCAGGAGAAGAATTCATCCGTCGATTCCTGATGCATGTTCCTCCCAAACAATTTGTCAGAATCCGTCACTATGGTCTGCTATCATGTAGAAACAAGAGAAAAAAGATAACTCACTGCAGAAATCTGCTTGGATGCAAGAAATACATTTCTACATTAAAAAATCTAAATGCAATAGAAATGATAAAGGTTTTGTATCACATCGATGTATGCAAATGTTCTTCTTGCGGAGGGAATATGGTATCACCCCGCAAAGATAAATACAGTTCTTCTTTTTGTGCACATATGAGATGTTAAAATCTACAATTGCATAGAATAAATGACTTCCGCATAGGAGGTTTGTTTGTCATGCCTGAAATTGATTTCTTGAATAAAAAAACTTTTACCAAAACATCCGGTATGATAAACTTAAGGAAAAGAGCAACGATTGAATCCCCATAGCTATCGGCTAAAGGGACGCGACTTTGTTCACCAAGGTAAAATCGAAATTGATGTAAACGAAAGGGCAGTTTTTATCAGAACTCAAGGCTGCTTTTTCGTTTACACCAACTCCGATTATTCCTT